>JAUJMI010000010.1 GCA_030446945.1 Longimicrobium sp.
GGCGAGCCGCGCGACGAGGGTGGTCCCCCGCTCCCGTACCTCCCGGTGGACCGCGCCTTCACCCTCAAGGGGATCGGCACCGTGGTCACCGGCACGCTGGTGCGCGGGCGGCTTGCCGAGGGCGACGCCGTATCGCTGGCGGGGGAGACGTGGCGGGTGCGCTCGCTCCACAACCACAGCGAGCGCGTGGCCGCCATAGGCGCGGGGCACCGGGTGGGGGTCAACGTCGCCGGCCTCGCGGCGGACGCCGTGCGGCGCGGCGACACGCTGGTCTCGCCCGGCCACCCGCACGTGGGCCGCTTTCTGAACGTGCGCCTGCGCTGGGTGGAAGGTGCCCCGGCGGAGTGGAAGCACGGCGCCCGCCTCCTCTTCCATGCGGGGTGCACCGAGGCCGAGTGCCGGCTGTGGGGCCTGGTGCGGGAGGGGGAGGAGAGCTGGGGGCAGGTGGAGCTGCGCGAGGCGGCGCCGTTCTTCCCGGGACAGCGCTTCATCCTGCGCGGAACCACGCCGCTGGCCACCGTCGGCGGCGGCGAGGTGGTGGACGTCGCGCCGGACCGCCCCCGCCGCGTCACCCCGGCCGAGCGCGCGGCCTACGCAGGCGCGGAGCGGCTGGCGGCCTACCTCGCGGGCGGCGCCGCGCCGGTGCTCGACCTGGGCGCCCTGGCCCGCCGGTGGATGCTCCCCGAGGAGTCGCTGCGGGGTGAGGCGGAAGGGAGCCCCGGGCTGCGCGCGGCCGGATCGCTGGCGTGGGGCGCGGAGTGGGAGGGGGAGCTGCTGAAGCGGTTCCACGGCTTCGTGGCGGATCACCCGCGCGGGGAAACGCTGGTGCCGTTCGCGCGCCTGGCGCGGGAGCTGAAGGCGCCCGCTGCGCACCTCCCCGTGCTCCTGCGTGCGCTGCTCGCGCGCGACGATGCCGCCTTCCTGCGTGCGAACGTCCGGCTGGACCGTGCGGGGTGCGTGCTCTACGCCGGCCGCGTCGCGCTCACCCCGGACGAGGAGCGCATCGCCGGACGGCTGCTGGAGCGGCTGCGGGCGGCGGGGCTGCGCCCGGAGCGCATCCGCGAGTACGGGGATCTCCACCCGAAGCGCCCGGAGGTGGTGGGGCGCGTCGCGGCCAAGCTGTGCGAGCAGGGGCGCGCCGTCCGCGTCTCCGCGGACCTCGTGCTGGACGCGGACGCGGCGGAGGAGCTGCGCCGGGCTCCGCTTCGCCACGGGCTGGACGGCGTGCGCGCCGCCGAGTTCGGGCAGGCGCTGGGGCTCTCCCGCAAGTACACGATCCCGTATCTGGAATACCTGAACCAGGTGGGGATCATGCGGCGCGAAGGGGATCTGCACTCCCTTGCGCGGGGTGCGCTCGAGCGGCCGGCGTCCGCATGACGCGCTCGCCACACGCCTCTGAGGAGCAGGCCACGTACGGAATCCGGGAGAATCGAAGGGATCTCCTGTAGGGCTGCGATTCATCGCGCCCGTGCCAGATGCGCCTCCGACCCGTGCGCAGCAGGATACGTCGCGGGGGCGGGCACGGGCGATAAATCGCGCCCCTACGACACTGCCCTACCTCCGCTCTCCGCGCCCTCGCCGGGCCAGTAGGTGCCGAGGGCGCTCTCTTCCACGCGGTAGATGTGCAGCATGTCGTGCAGCGCCGCGTGCCGGCACATCAGGAAAAGCGAGTAGCGCGCGTGCGCGGTGTTCACCGCCCGGCGCTCCCACGCGGCCGGATCGAGCTGTGCGACCCGCGCGAGGAGGATCTGCCGCCCCCGCTCGTAGGCGTCCATCGCCTCGTCGAGATCCATCGTGAGGAGCCGGTCCGGCGGCTCATCGGCGTCCGGCTCGTAGGAGACGATGGTGGGCACGTCCTCCGTCAGGATCCGCTCCAGACGTGCGGCCCAGAGCGGTTCCACGAGCGCCAGGTGGCAGGCCTGCTCGTGCGCCGACCACTTCTCCGGACGGGGCCGCCGCTTGAGGTCGGCGGGGGGCACGTCCGCGATGAGGGCGCGGAGCGTGCCCGGGCCGCGGGCGAGCTGTGCAATGATCTCGGATGGGGTGCGCATAGGAGTACGGTGGAGGGCGGTATCCGGCTGACTGCCAAGGGCCAGCCACACGTCGGCTGCGACGCAGGTCACGCGGCGGTGCGGTTCAGCACGGCAACCTCTTGGGCGAGTCGCGGCCCCAGGCGATCCCGCTCGACCTCGAGATCGTACCGAGTCTGGAGGTTCACCCAGAACTGCTCCGAAGTGCCGAAATATCGCGCGAGCCGAAGGGCCGTATCCGCGGTAATCGAGCGCTTGCCGAGCCGATCTCGTTGATTCGACGAGGCGGAACACTGATGTCTTTGGCCAGACGTACTGCTCCATCGGCAGGACAAAGCCGTGTAGCAGCACCTCGCCCGGGTGAATCGGATCGAGCTTTCTCGGTCGCGCAGGACGTGTTCGTCACGATTCCTCAACGGCTCAGTGGTACGATCTCGACTCCGAAGCGGCGATGCGCACGGGGCTCAGGCGCGATTGGCTCGATGCCGGCGAGCGTTACAGCACCGCGACCACCGGTCCGTCGCCGCCCTCGCGGAGGACGCCGAAGGGCGCCACGTCCAGCCCGTGCGCGCGAGCGACGCGCAGGAAGTCGTCGCGGCCGGCGGGATCCACGGCGACCAGGAGGCCGCCGCTGGTCTGCGGGTCGCAGAGGATGGCGCGCTGGTCGTCGGCGAGGGGGCCGACCTTGTGGCCATAGCTGTCCCAGTTGCGGCGGGTGCCGCCGGGGACGGTCTTCTGCTCCAGGTAAAAGGGGAGCACCTCCAGCCGCGGAACGTCGTCGAATCGGATCTCCGCGCGCACCCCGCTCCCCTCGCACAGCTCGATCAGGTGCCCGAGGAGGCCGAAGCCGGTCACGTCCGTCATCGTTGCCACCGAGGGGACCCCCGCCAGCGCGCGGCCCACGTCGTTGAGCGCCAGCATCTGGGTGCGGGCCGTCGCGAAGTCCTCCTCGCGCAGCACACCCCGCTTCTGCGCGGTGGTCAGGATGCCGACGCCCAGCGGCTTGGTGAGGTAGAGCTCACACCCGGCGCGGGCCTGGGTGTTGGTGCGGACCTCGTCGCGATGCGCGGTGCCCGTGACGGCCAGCCCGAAGATGGGCTCCGGCGCGTCGATGCTGTGTCCGCCCGCCAGCACGATCCCCGCGCGCCGGCAGGCGTCGCTCGCGCCGCGCAGCACCTCGCCCGCCACCTCGGGACCCAGCCTGTCCACCGGCCACCCCAGGATGGCGATGGCCAGGATGGGCGTCCCCCCCATCGCGTACACGTCGCTGATGGCGTTGACGGAGGCGATGGCGCCGAAATCGAACGGGTCGTCCACGATGGGCATGAAGAAATCCGTGGTGCTGATCACCACGCGCTCGTCGTCCAGCAGGTAGACGGCGGCGTCGTCGCGCGCGCCGTTCCCCACCAGGAGGCGCGGATCGGCCGCCGCCTGCGGCACCGCGGCCAGGATGCGGGTGAGGACCTCCGGCGCGATCTTGCAGCCGCACCCCGCGCCGTGGGAGTACTCGGTGAGGCGAATGGGGCGCGCGGGCTCGGCCAGGATCACGGATTCGGAGCGCATGCGGGGCTTCGGTGCACGGGGAGAGCGCCGCCGGGTGGCGGAGGGCACCCTCGCCAGCCGCAGGAAGCGAGCCCGCAAGGCTTCCGTGGTGATGTGTGAGGAAACCAAAAGCAGGGGGCCGGGCATGGTGCCCGGCCCCGAGAGAGGACCCCTTCGACTTCCCGATGTCAGGGCCGTAGCCCCAGCCGCCGCTCGATCTCGATCCCTTCCTTTCTCGCCTGCACCCAGGGGATCGGGAGGGTGCGGACCTCGCCGCTCCGCTCCGCGCTCACCAGGTGGTCGAGGCACTCCAGGATGACGCGCCGCTGCAGGTCGCGGTGGAACGGCACCCCGAAATGGTGCCCCATCATCCAGGGAAGGAAGACCGCGCGGGGCGGCTTCGCGTGCTCGGTGACGTCGAGCGCCACCGTCGGGGAAACGGTCGGAATCCCTCGCTGCTCTAATGCGCGCTGGACCAGCGCGATGCTCTGGTGGCAGATGGGTCAGGCAGGCGCCGCAAGGGCGATGTCCGCCCCCTCTTCGGAAACGGCGGCGGCGATGTCTTCCGCGAGCGTCCGCTCCAGCCGCTCGGGATCCATGTTGTAGCCGATGAAGGTGTAGAAGTTCTCCGCCAGTCCGCCGATCACCCCTTCGTCCGCCAGCTCGCGCAGCCGGTCGAGGGGGAAGATGACGTTGAGGTCGCGGTTGGCGCTCGCCGTGGGGTACTTGAGCTGATGGATCTCCAGCTCGTCCGGGCGGGACGCCGAGGGGACGCGGCGGAAGGAGTAGTCGCCCACGGGGTGCACGGTGTCAAAGGGCATCGACCCCTTCGGCTGCACCCCGGACGTGCTGATGAAGACGAGGCGGCACTCCGAGAGCGGCTTGCGGAGCGGCGCCAGCGGAACGAAGTCCGCCTTGTCGATCATGGAGCCGGGGTAGCGCTCGTTGACCGTATCCCACAGCCCCGGCCGCAGCTGCGCCACCCGCGGCGGCCCTCCTCCGCCGTCAGAGGTTTCCGTCATGGATCCATTCTCCTGAGCGTTGCACCAGGTAGAAGTGCAGGTGGAAGAAAAGGTGCGCGAGTGTGGCCGGATCCCTGGTGCGGATCGTCTCCAGGATGAACTCGCGGTCGGTGGGCGGAACGTCGAGCAGCGGCTTGAGCGCCTCGATCCACGCCTTGTCGATCTCCCGGCGCCCCGCTTCCTCGTTGCCGTCGCCGAAGTGAAGGCGGACGTAGCGGATGAGCTTTTCCGGGTCACCCGCCGCGGCGGCGTCTTTGAGGTACTGCAGCGACATCGATCCGCTCTCCAATGGGGTCCGTGCTGGTGATCCCGCGCGGGTCGGCGGGGTGCAAGTTCGGTGCTCGTGCCGCCGTCTCACGCCGCCGCACGGCCGGTACCGAGCCTCCCCCGGGAGCTCCTTGTTTCCCGCCCCGCGGGAGGGCTCGCCGTGTCAGGGGATTCCACCACACGCGCCTCCGTCACTCCCGATACTGCGCCGCATCGGTCGCGCTTACCTTGTAAGCGCAGCGTCCGCAAAGGCTTATCTGAGGCGAGGATTGCAGCGATGCATGCGAAGACGATCCTGGTTGTGGAAGATCACGCACCGACCCGCGAGGCCTACGTGGCGTTCCTGGTGGAGTGCGGCTACCGCGTGATCGAGGCGGCGCACGGCGGCGAGGCGATCCTGCACGTGCACCGCTACCGCCCCGACCTGGTGCTGATGGACATCAACATGCCCGTGCTCGACGGCCTGGAGACGGCCGAGTCGCTGCGGGCGCACGTGCCGGCCGCGGCGCTGCGCATCCTGGGGCTGACCGGCTGCGACTCGCAGGTGAAGTGGGAGCGGATGCACGCCGTGTGCGACGACGTCCTGCAGAAGCCGTGCGCTCCCGAGCTGATCACCTCCCGCATCCAGTCGCTCATCGGGACGGGCGCTTGAAAGGCTGCTTGCTCATCATGAGACGCGTCCTGCTGGTGGACGACCACGAGGACAGCCGCATCATCTACCGCACGGCCCTGCTGCACGCCGGGTTCTCCGTGCTGGAGTGTACCGACGGTGAGAGCGCCGTTCGCTCCGCCCGGCAGGAGAGCCCCGACCTGATCCTGATGGACCTGTCGCTCCCGGTGCTCGACGGCTGGGAAGCGACCCGCATCCTGAAGGCGGACGAGCGGACGCGGCACATCCCCATCGTCGCGCTCACGGCGAACGCGCTGCTCTCCGACCGCGCGCACGCCCGCGGCCTGAGCTTCGATGGGTTCCTCACCAAGCCGGTCACCCCACGCCGCGTCCTGAGCGAGATCGAGTCCCGGTTCGATTCGATCTCCAACGAAGCGCCGGCGCACAGCCGATAGGCCAGGAGCCAGCCATGGACGATACCGCACGAGACATTCGCCCCGACGTCACGCTCCCGCTTTCCCGAGACCGGCGCGCGCGTTTCGACGTGCAGCTGCGGCGGGCGGAAGAGTTCCTCCGCTTGTCGCTCCGGGAGCTCGACTCGCTGGAGTCTGGAGGGGGCGCGGCGGTGCTCGACCTCCCCGCCGACGGCTGGATCGCGACGTGCCAACGGTCCTCCGGGCGCGCGGCCGCGGCGGACGGGGTGCCCCCGATCCTCGTGGTCGACCTGCAGGAGAGCTCGCGGGTGGCGCTGGGCAACCTGCTGCGAATGAGCGGCTACCCGGTGCTGGAAGTGGGAAGCTCGTCCGACTTCCCGGCAGACGCCGAGATCACCCCGCAGCTGATCGTCTTCGACCCGGGCCCGCACCTGGACGCCGCGCTCCGCACCGTCGCCCGCATGCGGATCCAGCAGGTGACGCCCGTGCCGGTGGTGCTGATTAGCGAGGCGATCTCCCCCGAGATGAGGAGCCGGGCACTGGCGATCGGATGCGCCGAGGTGCTGCCGAAGCCGTGCCCGCCGGTGCAACTCCTCACCGCCATCGAAGGCCTGCTGAGACCCGCTTCGGCGGCGGACTGACCGCGCGTCGACGCCTAGGCGGGCGAGCCGGCGGGGTGCCTCACGGGAGAGGCGCCTCGCCGGCTCGGTTGCTGGTTATGATAAATTGCGCTATCTTCTTTAAGTAGCGCAACTTGCGCAGCTTTTGCTTTCTTCTTCGGGACCACCGGACTTGTTCCAAGGGGAGCCGCTTCCCCGACGGCCTGGTTCTCTGACCTCGCCCAAGACAGCCGAGGTCCCCCCGCCCTCGTTTTCGGGGAACATGAACCAGGCCGCACCCACCTTCGAGCAGTTCGCGGCATCCCGGCTCGTCAGCGACCGCAACCTGATCACGGCAGACTGGGTGGACACGCTGTCTGCGCAGCTCAGCGTCGACCCGCGCCGCGTGCTTCCTCACCACGACCTGCTGGACCACATCCCCGTGGTCCTGGCCAGGGCGGCGGATTTCCTGCTCGTCCCCGATCCCGAGAAGCTCAGGGCCGAGCAGGTGGTGACCGACGAGATGCGGGACATCGCCCGGCTGCGGCGCGGGCAGGGGTTCGGCGTGCAGGAGATCATCCGCGAGTTCGACGAGCTGGCGCGGCTGCTGGACGCCGCGGCGCTCCGCTGGCTGGACGAATACCCCGGCGTTCCCGACCCGAAGTGCGTGGGACGAGTCTTCGGGCGGCTGAACCGAGTGCCGCTGCTCATGGGGCAGATCACCGTCGGTTCCGTCGAGGAGGAGCGCAACTCGCTCCTGCGGCAGCTCGCCCTCGCCGAGGAGGAGGAGCGCCTCCGCCTGTCGCGGGAGCTGCACGACCAGATGGGCCAGCTCGTCACGGCCCTGCTGCTCGGCCTGCGCACGCTGCAGCACGGGCCCACCTCCGCCGAGCAGTCCGCGACGATCGCGGAGCTGGAGAAGCTGGCGGACCGCATCGCGCGGGAGGTGCAGCAGCTCGCCCTCGACCTGCGCCCGCCGGCGCTGGACACGCTGGGGCTTCCGGCCGCGCTGGAGAACCTGCTGCACGAGTGGTCGGCGCGGAACGGCATCGAGACGGACCTGCAGAGCATCGGGATCACCGGAGAGCGGTTCCCCGCCGAGGTGGAGACCACGCTCTACCGCGTGGCGCAGGAGGGCCTCACCAACGTCCTGAAGCACGCCCGCGCGTCGCACGTGAGCCTGCTGATCGAGCGGCGGGGCGGCACCCTCTCCCTGATCCTGGAAGACAACGGCGACGGGTTCGAGCTCGAGGAGGTCCTCGTCGCCCCCGACAAGGCCCGGCGCCTGGGGCTGCGGGGGATGCGCGAGCGCGTCGCGCGGCTGGGCGGGAGCCTGGAGATCGAGTCGTCGCCCGGCGTGGGCACCTGCCTCTTCATCCGCGCCCCCGTCCCGGCCGGCGAGCTCGCGACGGGCGCGGCGCAGTGAGCTCGGTGCGCATCGTCCTGGCGGACGACCACGAGGTGGTGCGCGCCGGGATGAAGGCGATGCTGGAGGCGAGCCGCGGCATCGAGGTGGTGGGCGAGGCGCGCAACGGCGAGGAGGCGATCGCCCGCGCGCGGGAGCTGAAGCCGGACCTGGTGGTGATGGACCTCTCCATGCCCGTGCTCGGCGGGGCCGAGGCCACCACCCGCCTCTCGCGCGAGCTGCCGGAGGTGAAGGTGCTGGTGCTGACCTCCTTCGACGACCGCGGCCACCTTACGCGGCTGCTGGACGCGGGGGCGGCGGGGTACGTGCTGAAGCGCGCCGCCGCGGACGAGCTGGTCCGCGCCATCCGCATGGTGGCCGAGGGAGGCACCTACGTGGACCCGGGCCTCGCCGGAAACCTGCTGCGCAGCTCGCGCCGCGCGTCGGACTCGTTCGCCATCCCTTCCGCCTCGCTGAGCGAGCGCGAGGAGGCGGTGCTCCGGGCGATCGCCTGGGGGCAGAGCAACAAGGAGATCGCCGCCACCCTGGAGATCAGCACCAAGACGGTGGAGACCTACAAGGCGCGCATCACCGAAAAGCTCGGCCTGCGCACGCGCACCGAGATGGTACGGTATGCGCTCAGCCGCGGGTGGCTCGCGGAGAGCTGACCAGTTACAGGAATGCTGCGTGCATTCTAAACGGCCGGTCTCACGCAGAGGCTTTGCACATACCTTTCTGCTGACTGGTACGATCCAAACGGCCGGCGCGCAGTTCCGATTCCCTGCGCGCACGGCCTTTGCGCTCTAGCCGGGGGTTCGCCCGATCCGCGCTGGCCCCGGTGACATCCAGTGACGCAAGCGACCCCACCTTCTTCGACGCCCCCCGGTTTCCCGGCACGCCTCCGCGACGCGGAGCGGCTGGCCGTGCTGCGCGCCAGCGGGCTGTTGGACGAGGCGCGGGTGGAGCTGTTCGAGCGGCTGGCGCGCGCGGCGGCGCACGCGCTGCACGCCCGCGTCGCGCAGGTGAATCTCCTGACCGGCGACCGGCAGATCCCCAGCGCCTCGTTCGGGCCGGAGCCGTGGCCCTCGGGCGGGCCGGTGACGCTCGACTACTCTCTCTGCCAGCACGTGGTGGCGTCGGGCGAGGTGCTCGTGCTGGGCGACACCGCCGCGGACCCGCGGTCGGCGGAGAGCCTCGCCACACGCGAACAGGGGGTCGCCGCCTACGCGGCGGTGCCGCTCACCACCGGCGAGGGGCACACGCTCGGCACCCTGTGCGTGGTGGACTTCGAGGCGCGCGAATGGACCGCCGACGAGGTGGAGGTGCTGCGCGACCTGGCCGAGGTGGCCGTCGCGGACATCGAGAACCGCCTGCAGTCGGCCCTGCGGGCGCACGAGGCGCTGCGGGAGAGCGAGGCGCGCTACCGCACCCTAACCGAGGTGGACCCGGACGGCATGGTCGTCATGGACGACACGGGGATCATCGTCTCGGCGAACCCCGCCATGGAGCGGATCTTCGGCTACACGCACGAGGAGCTGGTGGGGGAACCACTCTCGGTGCTGGTGCCGGAGCGGTTCCGCGAGGCGCACAGCAAGGGGATCCAGCGCTATCTGGCCACCGGAAGGCGCAACATCCCGTGGACCGGCATCGAGCTCCCCGGCCTCACCAGGAGCGGGCGCGAGATCGCCACCGAGATCGCCTTCGGAGAGTACGTCCACGAGGGGAGGCACGTCTTCGCGGGGTTCATCCACGACATCTCGCGCAGGAAGCGCGAGGAGGCGCGGCGGCTGACGGAGCACGCCGTCACCCGCATCCTCGCCGAGGCGGCGACGGTGGAAGAGGCGGCGCCGGGCATCCTGCGCACCATGGGCGAGATGCTGCGCTGGGACCTCGGCGCCCTCTGGAGGGTGGAGGCGGGGGTGCTGTGCTTCGTGACCGGCTGGCATGGGCCGGGGGTGGACGGCGAGGCGTTCGAGGCGGCCAGCCGCGCCGCCGGCATGGGCTTGGGCGAGGGGCTCCCCGGCCGCGTGTGTGAGCGCGGCGAGGCCGCGTGGATCCAGGAGCTGGCCGATGACCCCAACTTCCCCCGCGCCAGGATCGCCGCCGAGGCCGGGCTGCGCACCGGCTTCGCGTTCCCCGTGACCGGCGGCGGCCAGACGCTGGGCGTCATCGAGTTCTTTGCGCGCGAAGCGGAGATCCCCGACGATTCCATGCTCCGCACCATGGAGGCGATGGGGAGCGAGATCGGCCAGTTCATCGTGCGCAAGGAGGCCGAAGCCGCACGCGACCGCGCACTCGCAGACGCCGTCGAGGCGCAGGCCAGGGCGGAAGAGCAGGCGGTGGAGCTGGAGACGCAGACGGGCGAGCTCCAGAACCAGGCCGCCCAGCTCCAGGAGACGCAGGCGGAGCTGGAGATCGCCGTTTTCGAGCTGCAGCGCGCGAACGCCGAGCTGAGGCAGCGGACCGAAGAGGCCGAGCAGGCGACCGCGGACGCGGAGGAGGCGAACCGCGCCAAGAGCCAGTTCCTGGCCAACATGAGCCACGAGCTGCGCACCCCCATCAACGCGGTCATGGGCTACACCGACCTGCTGGAGATGGGGATCGCGGGACCGCTGAACGAGCAGCAGCGCGCCCACCTGGAGCGCGTCAAATCGAGCAGCCAGCACCTGCTCTCGCTGGTCAACGAGATCCTGGACCTCGCCAAGGTGGAGTCCGGCCAGCTGCGCGTGGCGCGCGAGCGGTCGGCGCTCCGCGACGCGCTGGACGGGGCGCTGGGGCTCGTTCTGCCGCAGGCCGCAGGCGCCGGCGTCGCGGTGCGCGACGAGGTGGGCGCGGACGCCGACGCGGCGTATTGGGGCGACCACGAACGCGTGCAGCAGATCCTGACGAACCTGCTCACCAACGCCATCAAGTTCACCCCGCGCGGCGGGAGCGTCCGGCTGGCCTGCGCCGTCACCGACCGGGCGGACCCGGGCGTGCAGGCGCGGGGCGCCGGCAACTGGCTGCGCGTGGACGTGGAGGACACCGGCGTCGGCATCGCGCCCGATCACCAGGAGGAGATCTTCCAGCCCTTCTTCCAGGTCGACGGCGGGTACACGCGGGAGAGCGGCGGCACGGGGCTGGGGCTCTCCATCAGCCGCCGCCTGGCGCGCCTGATGGGGGGCGAGGTCACCCTGCAGAGCCGCCCCGGCAAGGGCTCCTGCTTCACGCTCTGGCTCCCCACCGACTCGGAACAGGCCGCCGAGGAGGAGCGGCTGCGCGCCGGGCAGGCCGCTCCCCAACCCGTTCCGCGGCTCGCTGAGGTGGGCCGCCTGCTGGTGCGCTCCGCGGAGGAGATCGTGGAGGAGTGGGGCAACCGGCTCTGCGCCGAGACCACCGTGCCCGCGGCGCGCGACCTCGACCGCGCCCAGCTGGAGGACCACGTGGCCACCGCGCTGGTGGAGATCGGGCTGGCGCTGCTCGCGCTGGGCGAGGGCGGCGGCGAGCCCGCCCTGATGCGCGACGGTACGGACATCCAGCGCGTCGTCTTCGACCGCCACGGGCGCCAGCGTTCGAGGCTGGGCTGGTCGCGGGCCGCCCTGCACCGCGAGTTCCAGCTTCTGCGCGACCTGGTGGAGCCCACGCTGCGCGAGGGCCTTCCGCCGCACGGCGAGGGCACGGTGGACGAAACGATGACGGTCCTGCGCCAGCTCCTGGAGCAGGCGGAGCGGATCAGCCTGGACGGCTGGCAGAAGGCGGAGCACCTCGTGCTGAGCGGCATCAAGGAGACGCGCAGACGCGCGTGAGGGGGCGAATGGCCCGCGCGCAACACACATCTCGTAGGGGCGCGATTCATCGCGCCCGCCCTTCGCCCCGCCTCGACACCCGCCCTACGCACCAATCTCGTAGGGGCAGACCTGCATGTCATACGCAGGTCTGCCCGCCCTTTCCCCAGTCTCGACACCCGCCTCGCGCACCAATCCCGTACGGGCCGCCCCGCGTGGCTGCCCGTGCCTTCCCCCGCAACGAACGGGTGCGCGCCCGCGACGACGCCGACACACCCCTCTCCGCGTCTCCGCGCCTCCGCGTGAGACTGCCGTTACGGGCCTTCCGGCCGCAACCACTTCCGCAAAAACGCCAGGGTGGTGCAGGTGGAGACGCGGAAAGTGGGGCTGGTGCCGAACTCGTCGATGCTGTGGCCGATCCCGGGAAGCTCGATCAGGGTCACGGGGACGCCCGCGGCGCGGAGGGTGTCGCGCATGGAGCGGGACTGCCGCAGCGGGACGACACCGTCCGAGGTGCCGTGGACCAGGAGGAAGGGGGGCGTGCCGGCCTTCACGTGCACCGCCGGCGAGGCCAGGAGCGCGCGCTCCATCGCGGCCTCGGGAGGCGCGCCCAGGAAGTTCTCCACCATCCCGCGCTGGCTGGGGTCCAGCGCCCCCGCCGTGCGGATGTCCTGCGGCCCCGCGAGCGCCACCACCGCGCTCACCGCCGGCGAGACGTCGCGGAGAGGGCACGCACCATCCAGCCCCTGCACCCCCGCCGCGGTGCCCAGCATCGCGGCCAGGTGCGCCCCGGCCGAGTGTCCCAGCGCCCCGACGCGCTCCGGATCGATGCGGTACGTGGCGGCGTTGGAGCGGAGGAAGCGGACCGCGCAGCGCACATCCTCCACCGCCGCGGGAAAGACGTTGCGGGGCGCCCTCGCCAGCCGGTAGTTGATCGATGCGGCCGCGTACCCCTGCCCGGCGAGGAGGCGCATGGCGTAGTGGTAGGCACTCTTGTCGCCGCCGCTCCACCCGCCGCCGTGGATCAGCACCACCAGCGGGTACGGCCCCTCGCCCGCCGGCCAGGCGACGTCCATGCGCTGCGGCTGGGCATCCATTGCCGCGTAGGTGACGTCACGCGCCGTGCGGATCTCCGCGGCGGCTGGCGCGGGAACGCTGCAGTCGCGCGTCACCGCCACCGACTCGCCGCCGGCGCTACTGGAGGGCGCGGGCACCGGTGCTCCCGAGCAGGCGGCGGCCATGGTCAGGGCCAGAGCGCATCTCTTTCTCAGAACGCCTCATTCGGTTCGCATGGTGGTGGGCGGAGACACGACACGGCCGGAGCACCGAGTGTGCCCGGCCGGGATTGCCGCGTTGCATCCGCGCCTCCGTGTCTCTGCACCGCCGCCCTCGCGTCTCCGAGAGTGCGCCGCGGCTCACATCCCGTCCCACACCATCGTCCGCGCCAGACCCACCGCGGCCCCGCCCAGCACCAGCCACGCGGAGTTGACCCTGTAGCGGATCAGGAGCCCCGCGCTGGCCAGCGCCAGCGCGATGGTCAGCGGGTCCACGAGGGCAGTGCGCGCAAGCTGGATCGTGACCACCGCCATCAGCGCCAGCGACGCGACGTTGACCCCGTCCAGCGCCGCCCCGGCCGTCTGTGAGGAGCGGATGCGCCGCACCAGCGGCCCGCTCGCCGCCACGAAGATGAACGCCGGGAGGAAGATGGCGATCGTCGCCACCGCCGCGCCGGGTACGCCGCCCAGGATGTACCCGATGAAGGTGGCCGTCGTGAAGACCGGTCCGGGCGTGACCTGTCCGATGGCGACGGCGTCGAGAAGCTGGCGCTCCGTCAGCCATCCGAGCCGCTCCACGAGATCGGCGCGCAGGAAGGCGACGAGCACGTATCCGCTCCCGAACAGCACCGCCCCGATCTTCAGGAACACCCCAAAGATCGCCGCGAGCGACGCCGGAGCCACGCTCGCCCCCGCCGCCGCACCGGCCGGCCACACGAGCGCGATCCCCGCCGCGCTCACCCCACCCGACGCCGCTCGCTGCCCGGCCGCGCACGCGAGAGCCGCCATCGCCAGGACGAGCAGCTCGTTCACGCCGAAGGCGAACAGGAGCGCGGCCCCGGCCCCCACGATCCACAGTGCACGGCTCTTGAGCGCCGTACGCCCGAGCCCCGCGACCGCCTGCAGGATGACCGCGATGACCACGGGCTTGATGCCGTACAGGAGCCCGGCCGCCTGCGGCAGCGTCCCGAAGCGCACGTACGCCCACGCCAGCACGCCGACGATAATCGCCGCCGGAACGATGAAGGCTGCCCCCGCCACGGCAAGGCCGGCCCAGCCGCGGCGCTCGAGGCCCACGTGCATCGCCAGCTCGGTGGAGTTGGGCCCGGGGATCAGGTTGGTGGCGCCGAGGTAGTCGAGGAAGTCCTCTCGCGTGAGCCACCCGCGTCGCCGCACCACCTCGTCCTCCATCATCGCCACGTGCGCCGCCGGCCCGCCGAACGCCGTCGTGCCGAGCTTCACGAAGAGCAGGGCGAGCGCGCCGAGCGACGTCTCGCCCTGGTCCGCGGGCCGGACCGCCGGCCGCGACACGCGCGCTACGACGGGCGGCGGGTGCGTGAGGACCAGTGGATCGCCGAGATCCTCCACCCGCGCGGCGTGCGCGTGAGCACCATCAGCTCGGCGCCCGCGGAGTTGATCGCCCGCTCGCGGAACTGGCCCTCGGTGACGCTCGTCGACGTGGCCCATGCCACGTCGCCCTTTACCCGCACGCGCATCGGCCCGCGCTGCCTGCGGATGGCCCGCGCGAACTCGATGTCGCCGCCCAGGTGGTGAGCGCGGTACTCGGCCCGCGTCTCCACCCCGCCCGCCTCCAGGATGATTGCGTCGGGGGCGAGGAGCGCGAGGGCTCCCGTGCTGTCGCCCGCCGCCAGCGCCCCGTGGAAACGCTCCACCACGGCCGCCACGGCGGCGGAGTCGCGCGTGCGAGCCTGTGCGGCGAGCGGCGTCGCCAGCGTGGCGGCCAGTGCCGCGAACAATATGGTTCGGGAGAGAAGACGGATCATGCGGAGTCCTGTGCTGTGGTGGTGGTCAGGGTCGGGAGCTTGGGGCTTGGATCTGTGGAGATGTGCCGAGTGAGCTCGTGGCAACAACAGCACAAAGCCCGCCTGTGCGGACTCCGGGTCCCATGCCGCGGTTCTCGAGCCGGCTTCAGCCGCCTTCCCGTGGTTTCACCCGGGGGCGTCAGGTTCCCGCCAGCCGGCATCCTCCCGCACCCGCCGCATCACAGCCCCGCCGGTGCCGCCGTCGCCACCAGCACGGCGGTGGCGAGCAGCACCAGCGCCCCGGCCGCGATCTCGACCGTCGCGGAGCGGCGCAGGCGCGCCGCGCCGGCCTCGTTGCCGAGGGCGGGGCGTAGGCGGCGCCAGTTGTACGCGCCGGTCCCGAAGACGGTGGTGAGGAGCGCGAGCTTGATCAGGAGCGTGCGGCCGTAGTCCGTCTGCCAGAGCGCGGAGGGAGCGCCCACGTGGAGCCAGGTGGCGAACAGCCCGGTGACGGTGAGCGCGCCCGCGCAGGCCAGGGCCACCGGCGAGAAGGCGTTCACCAGAGCGGCCACGGCGGGACCGCGCTCCTCCTTCGGCAGGCGCATGGCCGCCGGGACGCCCGCCGCCACCACCAGGAACAGCCCGCCGACCCACCCGCCCGCCCCCAGCACGTGCACTGCATGGGAGATGATGGCGAGGCCGCTGAGCCGCGGGACCGCCGCCGCGTGCCCCGAGAGCGCGGGCGCCACGGCGAGCGCCAATCCGCCCAGCGCCGCCAGCGGCCATCCCGCCCCGCCCCTTCGCGCCGCGACGAAGCCGGCCAGCGCGAGGATCGCCCCCACCGCCTGGATGATCCACCCCCACCCCCACGTGGTGCGCGCCAGCATCGTCGTCACGAGGCCGCCATCCACCGCTGCGGCGGGGCCGTGCATGGCGTACGACTGCGCGTACAGGCGCAGGACCGCGGCCAGCGCCACGAGCGCCGCGGCGGCGAGCCCGATCCCCGCCGCGCGCGCCGCCGCGGGCGTGGCCAGCGCACCTGCACCGAACCGAGTCGCGGCGGGGAGCACCACCAGGCGCAACGCGAGCGCTCCCAGGACGCCGAGGAGCCCGACGTACGTAAGCCAGCGCACCACCACGTACAGCGGCGATTCCGCACCGAAGCCGGGGCCGCTGGGGAAGGTGGCCGCGTCGTGATGCGTCTCGTCGGGGTCGGTGGGCGCGGCGGGCTGCTGCCCGGGTGCCAGGCCGGGCGGCGGAGCGAGCCCCTCGGCGCCGGGGGCGATCACGAACGAATACCTGCCTCGCACCGGATGTCCGTCCGCGCCCGCGATCTGCCAGGCGACGATGTACTCGCCCGCCTGGAGCGCCCCGCCGACGGGAGCCACGATCACGCGCGGCGAGTCGGCGGCGAGGGCGAGCGTGCCCAGACGGATCTCCGCGCTGTCCGGCCCGATGAGCTGGATCCGCGCCACCGCGAGCTCGACGTTCTCGTTGAAGCTCAGCCGGATCTCGCGCGGCGCCGTGCCGAGGTGCGCGCCGCTGGCGGGCTGGGCGCGCCGGAGCGCGCCGTGGGCGAGCGCGAGCTCAGGAACGGCCAGCGCCAGGAGGAACAGGGCGACGCGGAACAGCCATCCTCGCCTGCAAGCGTGTTTGGCCGGGGCCATGCTTCGGCGGTTTTCGATGTGGGTCATGGGGTGCGTCGATCCAGGAATACTATCCGGCGGGTGCCCGGTGCGTCGAGGGGGCGCCGAGCGTCGGCACCCCCTCGCGGCTCAGGGCTGCTTCGTGACGACCCGCCGCACCCCGGGATCTTCCCAGGCCTCGCGCAGCGCCGGATCTTTGCGGATCTCCTGCTGGACCGCCGGGTCGCGGACCAGTTCGCCGACCAGCGTCAGCAGCTTCTCCGTCGCGCCATCCGCCGGCACGGCGCGTGGGGCGCCGTGGACCATCGCCGCGTGGCTGGTGCTCCCCGCCGTCGGTGTGCCCGTCGCGGCGCCGTGGCCCATCTCGGCGTGGCTCGATGCGGCGGGCCGGACGCTCGCGTTGCCCGGCGCCCCACGGTGCTGAGAGTGGTCCATCCCACTCGCGGCGGTGCGGCCGGACCCCGCGCTGGCCATCCGGCTGTGGTCCATTCCGGACATCGAGTGGCCGGCGTCGGAGCGGGCCACGCTCGCCGCCGCGTGTGACCCGGAGTGGCTGGCCGAGCCGGCCGAGGCGTGGCCCATGCGCGAGTGATCCGTCGCCTGCGCACGGCCCGCAGATGCGGCCCCATGCCGCATCCCGCTGTGCGACTGCGCGCTGGCGGCACCTGCGTGGCTCTTGCCGGCGTGCGCCTGTGCGGAGCCCGGCGCGGAGTGGCTCATACCCGCGTGTGACTGCCCGCCCGCGGCGGCGCCGTGATTCATCCCGGCGTGCGCCTGCGCGTTCGTGGACCCGCTCGCGCCGGCCGGCGCGGAGTGATCCATCCCCGCGTGCGATCCCGCCCCGTGCTGCATCCCGGCATGGGCACCCGAATCCGCCGCGGCGCTGTCGGCGCCCTTCGCGTGCATGTCGGGCGCGGCTGCGGCGGCGGTGTCGCGCGCAGGCGTGGCCGCCTGATCGTCGCCCGCCGGTCCCGAACACCCCGTGAGCGCGAGCGCAGCGAGGGTGATGCTCAGCTTTCCGTACATCTAAGTCCTCCTCAGGGACGTCGCTGGACGTCCCTCAATGGTTGTGCTGCGACGTCCCGGGAGCGGCGGGCTGCATCATCCCGCGCTGGCGGCGAAGCTCGGCGAGGCGACGCTGGACCTCGGGGTCGCTCCAGAGGCGGTGCAGGCGAGGATCCGCGTGCACCCGCGCCTCCACCTCCGGATCGGAGAGGAGGCGGACCGCGAAGTCGATCGCCTGCGCGCTGTCCGACGCTGCGCCCTCGGCCGCGCCGTGGCTCGTCCCGTGGGCTCCCTGCATCTGCTGCACCAGGCGCCGGAGCGCGGAATCGGCCTCGACGCGCTGGCGGATGACCGGGTCGGCCATCATGCGCTGGTGCAGCTCCATCATCTGCTGCATGTTCGTCGAGCCGGCGGCGCCGTGCTGCATCCCGGGCATCGCGGAGTGATCCGCCGTATGCGCCTGGCCGGCGGGCTGAGTGCCTGCGTGCCCGGCGTGGCTCGTCTGGCCCGCCGCGCCGTGGTTCATCCCCGCGTGCGCCATGACGGCGCCGCGCGCCACTGTCGGCGTGGGGAACTCGGGGAGGAACCCGACGGCCGGGCCACCCATGTTCTGGATCCCCATCATCGTCCCCATGTCCCGCCATTCCTGCATCGTCATCAGGAACGAGGTGTCGTCGCGGTAGCGCGCGGCGGCGCGCAGGATCTCATCGCGCTTCTTCTCGCGCGGCACCTTGGGCGACGCCAGGATGTCGGAGATGACGTCGTGCATCCCGTGCAGGTTGTCGAAGACGATCGCCGCCTCCGGGTAGCGCGCCGAAAAGGTGGGGGCGATGGCGGCCGTCATCGGCATCACGCGCGGCATGTGCTCCGGAGCGCTCTCCAGCATCTGGCGGAAGCGCGCCACCGTGGCCGTGACCCCGGCCTGCCTCGCCTCCGGCGACTGGGCGGTCATCAGCGGCTCGTACAAGCCCACCTGCAGCCAGTGGTAGCCCCAGATCAGCCCGTTGAACTTGGGATACGCCTCGCGGAACGCCGTCGCGTAGTACTGCCCCTCCATCAGCTCCATCGACTTGGGAAGGGAGCTGAAGGCGAGGTCCGGGCGCGACTTGTAGTAGCGCATCACCTCCGCCACCTCGCGGTCCTTCTCCTCCTGGCTCAGCCGCTCGTCGCCCAGGATATCGTAGATCTGGCGATGGAGGATGTGCGCCCACTCGAACATCATCTTCGCTTCGGGCGCGAGCTTGGCGTACTGCACCTCGATCGCGGCCTCCTCCAGCGGAAGGCGCGGCGGGGCCACCAGGAGCTTGCGCGTGATGTAGTCGTACTCCTTCACCTCCAACTCGCTGACCGGCGCGCCGGGACGCGTCAACAGCTTCTCGTACAGGATGGCGTGCCCGTAGTCGAAGGCGTTGAAGAGCCGGTCCGCGCCCGGGTAGTTGCGGCGGAAGACCCAGTTGTGGCTCGCCGGCAGGTAGAACTGCTCGTGCACCCGTGCCCACTGCGCGTACGCGGGCTCGGCCACCATGCTCAGACCCATCGCCAGCGCCGCGGTGCCCATCACGCGGCGGGCGCGATATCCTCTATCCATCGGTCCTCCAATCGCATCTGTAGGTCTCGATCAAGGCGCTCACCGGCCCGCGAGCAGCGTGCGCAGGGCGAACGCGTGCGCCACGCCCACGGTGAAGCTCCACCCCTGCTCCTCGCCCGCGAAGCGCCGGCCGATGCCCAGGTCCAGGTTGAACTGCGGGCTCGTCTGGTACCGGAGCCCGGCCTCCGCCGTCCAGCTCAGGCTCTCGCCGGGGTTCAGCGCCTGCTCGGCGAACAGGTCCGCCGTCACCAGGAGCGAGCGGATGGGAAAGGTGCGGTCCACCGCGATCCCCGCCATCCAGCGCGACGCCTCGCCCACCTCGTCGCCGTCCCCGGCATCCGGCCCCGGCGTGTACTCCGCGTTCGCGTGGAAGCGCGCGCCGGAAAAGGTGCGCGTGGCGATCCCCTTGAGGGTGGAGTACACCCGGTCAGGTCCCAGCCCGCCCACGGGGAGCAGCACGTCCGCCGCGAAGGCGAAGGCGGGGAGCGTCCGCGTCTCGTTGTTCAGGTTGTAAAGCGCGGAAAGCTCGATCCCCGCCAGCCCCGACGCCTTTCCGGCCGCCCCCGCATCGGCGTATGCCAGCGGGAACGCCATCTCCAGCTGCGTGCGCGGAAGCACGCCCCACGCCACCTCCGGCGCGACTTCCCAGTTGTAGACGCCCCCCGCCTCGCGCTCCAGCCGCAGCGGCGCGAGCTGCAGCTCGAAGGCGTGCCGCTCCACGGGATACGCATCCTCCACCCGCACCGGGCGGCCCTTGTCCGTGTTGTAGTAGTCCGTCTGCGCCGCCGCCGGCCCCGCGAGCGCCGTCGCCAACACCACGATCCTGTACCCCGCTCTCACGCTATCGATCATCAGCCGCTCGTCTCCACGATGTTATCTTGCCGAGTCAGCCATCCGGACAGGCCCTCGCACGAGCGGAAATTTTACAGAGCATAAAACGTACGCGCAACTCTACCCCCATCTGTCCCGCGGAGTTTCGTCACACGGCCTTCGACGTCGAACATGGGGACGGGGCGGTGCTCGTGGCAGAGCCCGTCTCCTTCGCTCCGCGCCCGGCGGTGGAGCCGGGGAGAGGCCGGAGCAGCGCTTCGCCCAGGAAGTGGGCTTCGGTCGAATGCCGCGGCTCGCGAGCCGGCTTCAGCCGCCTTCCAGTGGTTCCAGCCGCTTCAGCCCCCGGTGATGCCGCCGCCGTGCGGCCTCTCTCACCAACCCATTCCCCCGCACCGGCCGAAGGGAGGTTTCCCCGGTTTCGATTCAACCCCTCGCGACGCGCGCCACGTCCGCGTGGGGGCACACGGGGTTGCGCGGGGCCGCGCCGAGGCGGCAGAGCAGGTGGCCCAGCGGGGACTCGCCCGGGTGGCCGCAGTGGTGCGTGGGGTGCGCGGCGTGGTCTCGGGGGAGGGGGTGCGCCATCACCGCGCCCGACACGCCCACCAGGCTGAGCGCCAGCAACGCGGCCACCAGCGACCGGCGCGTGACGTGGCTCCCCACCGGTGGATCTTCGCCGGCCAGGCGCCGGATGCGGCGGTCCAGGAGGTCCACCCGGTGGGCGAAGCCGACGCCGACTCCCGGAACGTGCCGCCAGGAAGCCGTCGCAAGGAGGGCAGAGGCAAGGGCGAGCGGCCGCTCCCGCGCGGCGCGGTCGTCCGCACGGATCTCGGCCTCGTCGGCGACGTCCTGGGCCAGGCGGCGGAGGGCGGGGAGCCAGAATAGGGTGAGCGCCAGGAAGCGCAGCAGCGACAGGCGCAGCGGGTCGCGCCGGGCCACGTGCGCGCCCTCGTGCGCCAGCAGCGCCTCCAGCTCGTCCGGCGCGAGGCGCACGGCGAGCGCGGCGGAGACGTAGATGCGCGGGCGCAGCCATCCCACGGTGAACGCGGGGTTGGGGAGGCCGTCCACCACCCGCACCCGCACCGGATCCACGCGCGCCGCGACGGCCGCGGTCCAGAACGGATCGCCTACGGCCGGCACCCGCGCCTCCAGCCGATCCAGCGTGCGGCGCACCCGGCGGGCGGCGCGCACGCGGTCGTACAGCGCGTACGCGAGCCCGGCGACCACCAGCACGTGGAAGAAGAGGTGCACCGGCCGCAGCAGCTCGTGCAGCGCGATCACGCAGAGCGCACCCAGGTGGTCGCGCCCCTCCAGCCCGCGCTCCAGCCCGGTGGCGAAGTGGTGGCCGAAGACGGGGCTGACCGACAGCAGGAGGAGCGTGCCGATCCCCAGCAGGAGCGCGCGGCGGTGCGCCTCCTCGCGGGTGACGAGGGTGCGGGAGTGCGTCATCGGCGCTCCCCCGTTTCAGCCAGGCGGCGCTGGATCAGGCGGGCCAGCTCCGCGAGCTGCTCCGGGTCCTGGTCGGCCAGGATGTCCACGAACGACGCCGTCACCGCCTGGGGGCCGAACGACAGGATCCCCTCCATCAGCCGGCGCGACGCCTGGGAGCGGAACTCGTCTTCGGAGAGGCAGGCGTCGTAGTGGAGGAGCTCGTCGCGTTTGGCGCGGCGCAGGAGGCCCTTCTCCACCAGCTTGTTGAGCACGGTGATGACGGTGTGGATCGCCACGTTGTGCTCGCGCGCGACCCGCTCGTGCACGGAGCGCGCGGGTGCCGGCCGCCCGATCTCCCAGACGGCCTGCATCACCCGCGCTTCGAGGTCGCCCAGTACCTTTGCCAGCCCCTTGGCGGAGAGGCGGACCGTGTCGTGGATGCGGAGCGATTCCGGTGTGTCGCCGTGGTTCATCACGCGTCCCGTGGGGAAGGGGCCGACGGTGGCAGCTGCACGATACACAAGGTTTTATGCTGCGTAAAGGGGCCTCGCTACAGTTCCAGCCGCACCCCCGCGTTGATCACCCGGCCCTCCAGCGGCGCCCACACGTCCGTGGTCCAGCGCCCCTCGGCGGAGCGCGTGGGTAGCACGAGAGGGTCGTAGCGCGTCTGCCGCACGTCCAGCAGGTTCTCCAGGTTGATGAAGGCGCGCGCGCGGCCGATGCGGCGCTCGGCGAGGAGGCCCAGGATCAGGTACGGACGGCTCTCGTCGCGGAACGGGTCGTCCTCCAGCGCCTGGCGGCCCGTGTAGTAGAACTCCATTCCCACGCGCCCTGCATCTTCCGCTTCCCACATCCCCACCAGCCCCACGGCGTGGCGCGGGGTGAGGGGGACCTCGCGGCGGCCGGGACCGTCGGGGTCGTCCTCGCGCGAGCGTATGAAGGTGTGCGTGCCCGTCACGTGGAACGGCCCCTGGTGCCAGCGCACGAGCAGCTCGCTCCCGTGGGTGCGCGTGGGGCCCGGCGCGTTCGCCAGCTCCAGCATCCCCGGTGCGGCGCTCTCCACGAGCTGCAGTGCGTTTTCGGTGCGCGAGCCGAAGACCGTCGCGTTCACCTCCACCGGCCCGATGCTTCGCCCCACGTCCAGCGACGCCGTGAGGGCGCGCTCGGCATCCAGCCCGTCCAGCGGGCGCACGCGCGAGAGGCCGATGGACTCGGTCTCCTCGGTGAAGGGCGTCGGCGCGAAGTAGCCGGTGCCGACCGAGCCGCGCACCGTCCACTCGGCCGGGCGCAGCAGCAGCGACAGGCGCGGGTTGAGGAAGGCGCCGTACTCGCTGTGCCAGTCGGCGCGCCCCGCCAGCGACAACGTGATCCACTCCGCCGGCGCGTACTCCTCCTGCGCGATCAGCGACGGCGTCACGTAGGTGTAGTCGAAGCCGCTCACGTCCCGCGCGCGGTAGCCCTCCGCCTGGAGGGCGGCGCCCACGACCCAGGTGTGCCCACCGCCGGTGCCGGAGTACGCGGCCTCCGCGAAGCCGGTGGAGTGCAGGTCCTCCTCGCGCGTGTCGCCGAAGCCGTGGGTGTGGCTCTGCGCCATCGCGGACGCGCGCACGGCCAGGAGCCGGTCGCCCATGAGAATGCGTCCCACGGCGCCCAGGTCGCCGCGGCGCGTATCCAGCGTCTCGGGAAAGTCGCCCGCGGGCACCCGGCCGCCGCCCTCGCGGTCCTCCGCCGTGGCGCCCGCGGTGATGAAGGCGGAGCGGCCCGCGCCGTCGTCCCAGAAGAGGCGCGGACGCAGGACGGCGCGCCGGTAGCCGGGCATGTCGGTCCAGCGGTCGCCGTCCACGTCGGCCTCAGCCTGGCGGTGGACGCTCGCGAGCAGGGAGTAGCCCCAGCGCCCGGTCAGCGGCGCCGCGGCGAAGCCCACCACGTCCGTGCCGTTGCGCGTGGTCTGGTTGAGGAGGAGCTCGCGCGTGGCCCCCTCGCCGGGGCGGCGCGAGATCAGGTTCACCACCCCGCCCAGCGCGGACGACCCGTCCACAGCCGATGCGGCTCCTGAGATGACCTCCACCTGCCCCAGGTCCATGGGCGGGATCTGGGGGAGGCCGGGCGCGCCGGCCTGACCGCGGGGGCGGGGAGGGCGGTCGGTGAGGATCTGCGGGGACCGGCCGCGCAGGCCCTGCAGGC
>JAUJMI010000525.1 GCA_030446945.1 Longimicrobium sp.
CACCACACTTCGGAGACGGACTTCGTGTGGTTGCAGCGGCCTTCATTCCGATGGAAGGCCGGTGCTCCTGGCGGATTCGTGGCGGTCGCGAACCGTGTCCACCTTTCGGGGTATCTTCGCGCATGCTTTCCGAGCTGCGAATCCGCAACTTCGCCCTGATCGACCGGCTCAGCGTACGGCTGGGGCCGGGGCTCAACGTGCTTACCGGCGAGACCGGCGCGGGCAAGTCGATCGTCGTGGGCGCGCTGGGGCTCCTGCTGGGCGAGCGCGCGTCCGCGGACGTCGTGCGCCACGGCGAGGAGCGCGCGTCGGTGGAGGGCGTGTTCGATGTGGTGGGCCGCGAAGACGTGGAGAGGATGCTGGACGAGCGCGGCTTCGAGGCGGAGGAGGGGACGCTCGTCCTGAAGCGCGAGGTGGTGGCCGAAGGAAGGAGCCGCGCCTGGGTGAACGGCTCACCGACTACCGTCTCCGTACTGGGCGAGCTGGGGCGGCTCCTGGTGGACCTCCACGGCCAGCACGAGCACCAGACGCTTCTCCGCCGCGACGAGCAGCGCGCCATCCTGGACGCCTTCGCCGGGAACTCCGAAGCGGTGGAGAAGATGCGCGCCGCCCACGCCGCGGTCCTGGGGCTTGAGCGAGAGCTGGAGTCGCTGGAGACGCGCAGGCGCGAGGCCATGCAGCGCGCCGACTACCTCCGCTTTCAGGCGGACGAGATCGAAAAGGCCGCCCTCCGTCCCGGCGAGGAGGACGAGCTGGAAGACGAGGCGCGCCGCCTCACCCACTCGGAGGAGCTGACCGCGCTCTCCGGCGGGCTGTACGAGGCGCTGATCGGGGCGGACGAGGCGCTGGTGAGCGGGCTGGGGAGCATCCGCCGCGCGCTGGACTCGCTCGTGCGCATCGACCCGTCGCAGGGGGAGCTCCAGGAGCTGTACGACAGCGCCTACTACGCGCTCCAAGAGCTCGGCGAGCGGATGGAGCGCTACGCGGCCAACATCGAGCACGATCCCGCCCGCCTGGACGAGATCCGCCGCCGGCAGGACCTGCTCTTCCGCCTGCGCTCCAAGTACGGCGGCACGCTGGAGGAGATCGTGGAGATCGGCCGGCAGGCGCGCGCCGAGCTGGACCTGGTGGACGGCGCCGGCTTCGAGGCCGCCGCTCTCAACAAGCGGCTGCTGTCCGCCCGCGAGCTCCGCGATGCCGCCGCCGCCGACCTGACCGCGCGCCGCGACAAGGCGGGCAAGAAGCTGTCGCGCGAGGTCACCTCAGTGCTCCCCGAGCTGGGGATGGCGGGCGGCATCTTCGCGGCGGTGCGCGTGCCGCTCGCGGCGCCGGGCGCGCACGGGGCGGAGGACATCGAGTTCCGCGTGTCGCTGAACAAGGGCTTCGACCCCAAGCCGCTGTCCTTCGTCGCCTCCGGCGGCGAGATGTCGCGCATCATGCTGGCGCTCAAGACGATCCTGGCGCGGCTGGACTCCGTCCCCACGCTGATCTTCGACGAGGTGGACGCGGGGATCGGCGGCCGCGTGGGGCTGCAGGTGGGGGACAAGATGCGCGAGGTGGCGGGGAGCCATCAGGTATTCGCCATCACCCACCTCCCGCAGATCGCCTCGCGCGCGCACCTGCACCTCCTCGTCTCCAAGCTGGAGCGCGGCGGCACGACCACCACCGAGGTCACCCCCCTGGAATCCGCCGGCCGCGTCGCCGAGATTGCGCGCATGCTGGGTGGGGATCCCGAGAGCGAGAAGTCGCTGGAGCACGCGCGCGAGCTGCTGGAGCGCGGGGTGACTGCAGGGATGAGGGGTGGGGGATGAAGGGATGAGGTATCTTCAACCCCCAATCCCTAATTCCTAATCAAGGATGAGGGATGGGGGATGAGGTATCTTCAAACCCCCCCATGCCTTATCCCTACTCCCTAATCCCTAATCCCTAATCCCTGTCTGTCAGGCATTCCCCTACACCCGCGGTCCGGCAAGCCCCGCACGCGTGCGCCCCGGGCCGCCCGTGCCACAGCACACGCCTTTCACCGCGGAACATTGCGCGCTATATTTGGCGCGTTGACTCGCACCCTTCCGCGGAGGATCTCCCGGTGAAGAAGCAGCGCAAGTT
>JAUJMI010000156.1 GCA_030446945.1 Longimicrobium sp.
GCGGGGCCGAGGGGGCGCCCACGCTGCTGGTCTACGGCCACTACGACGTGCAGCCTCCCGAGCCGCTCGACGAGTGGAAGTCGCCCCCGTTCGAGCCGGTGGTGACGGACGGGCGCGTCTACGCCCGCGGCTCGGTGGACGACAAAGGGCAGGTGTACCTCCACCTCAAGGCCGTGGAGGCGCACCTGGCGGAGAACGGGTCGCTGCCGGTCAACGTCGTCTTCCTGGTCGAAGGGGAGGAGGAGGTCGGCTCGCCGAACCTGGGCGGCTTCCTCAAGGAGCACGTGGAGCGGCTGCGCTGCGACGCGGTGATGATCTCGGACACGACCATGTTCGCGCCCGGCCTGCCGTCGATCACGGTGGGGCTGCGCGGGCTGGCGTACATGGAGGTGCGCGTGCAGGGGCCGTCAGTGGACCTGCACTCCGGCGCGTACGGCGGCGCGGTGGTCAACCCGGCGCTCGTCCTCGCCCGCATCCTGGCGCAGCTCCACGACGAGCAGGGGCGCATCACCGTCCCCGGCTTCTACGACCGCGTGCGCGAGCTGACGGCCGAGCAGCGCGCCGCCATCGCCGCCCTTCCCTTCGAGGAGGAGGGGCTGCGCGAGGAGGTCGGCGCGCCGGCGCTGGGGGGTGAGGCGGGGTACGGGTCGGTGGAGCGCATCTGGGCGCGGCCCACGCTGGACGTCAACGGCCTCCTCTCCGGCTACACCGGCGAGGGCGCCAAGACGGTGCTTCCCGCGCGCGCGATGGCCAAGGTGTCCATGCGCCTGGTGCCGGACCAGGACTACAAGGAGATCGAGCGCATCTTCATCGACCACGTCAGGTCGCTGGCGCCGGGAGGAGTGACGGTGGAGGTGGAGGCGCTGCACGGCGGGCAGCCCTGGTTCGCGGAGCCGGAGGGGAAGGTCTTCGACGCCGCCAAGCGCGCCCTGGCCCGCGCCTACGGCAAGGACCCGGTGATGATCCGCGAGGGCGGCTCCATCCCCATCGTCCAGTCGTTTCAGGAGACGCTGAACGCGCCGGTGGTCCTGATCGGCTTCGGGCTGCCGGGCGAGAACGCGCACGCGCCCAACGAGTGGATGTCGGTGGAGAACTTCCACGTGGGCGCGGAGGCGATCGCCGCGCTGTACGAGGAGCTGCGGTGATCTCACCGGGCGAGACGACGGCGGAGGCGGAGGTCCGCGCCTTCGTCGAGGGACACGTGGAGACGATCGCCCCGCTCATGCGCGAGTCTAACCTGGCGGCGTGGGACGCGGCGACCGGCGCGGACACGCAGGCGCAAGAGCGCTCCGCCCGCGCCCGCGCCGCGTACAAGACCGTGTACGCGGACCCGGTGAACGCGCGAAACGTGCGCACCTGGCTCGCCAGCGAGGACGTGCGCGATCCCCTGCTCCGCCGCCAGCTGGTGCTGCTGGACAACGAGTACACGGGGAACCAGCTCCCGCCCGAGACCATCGAGGACCTGGTGCGCCGCGCAACGGAGCTGGAGCAGACCTTCACCGAGTTCCGCGCCACCTTTGCCGGCGAGCGCGTCACCAACAACCAGCTCCTGGACGTCCTGCGGGAAGAGCGCGACGTGGCCACTCGGCGCGAAGCTTGGGAGGCGAGCAAGCAGATCGGCCGCGAGGTGGCCGAGCCGCTCCGCGAGCTGGTGCGGCGCAGGAACGCCGCGGCGCGCTCGCTCGGCTTCCCCGACTACTACGTGATGGAGCTGCGCCTGCAGGAGCTGGACGAGGAGCGGCTCTTCGCCATCTTGGACGAGTTCCGCGACCGCACCGACGCCCCCTTTCGCCGCTTCCGCAACGAGCTGGACGCGCGCCTCGCCGCCCGCTTCGGATCGGCCGCCGAGGCGCTGCGCCCCTGGCACTGGGAGGACCCCTTCGGCCAGGAAGCCCCCGGCGTGGGCACGGTGGAGCTGGACGACGTATTCCGCGACCGCGACGCGGTGCGGGTGGCCGCCGATTTCTTTCGCGGCATCGGCCTCCCCGCCGACGACGTGCTCGCGCGCAGCGACCTGTACGAGCGCGAGGGCAAGGACCAGCACGCCTTCTGCATCGACATGGACCGCGACGGCGACGTGCGCATCCTGTGCAACATGCGCCCGAACGAGAAGTGGATGGGCACCCTCCTCCACGAGCTGGGCCACGCGGTGTACGACAGCTACGTGCCGCGCGACCTTCCGTTCATCGTCCGCGGCCCTGCCCACATCCTCTCCACCGAGGCGGTGGCCATGTACATGGGCCGCCTCACGCGCGACCCCGCCTGGCTGCGCGAGGTGATGGGCGCCGGACTGGGCGAGGACGAGGCGGCCGATGTGCGCGCCCAGCTGCGCGCCGCCATGCTGGTGGCCGCGCGCTGGATGCTGGTGATGGCGTACTTCGAGCGCGAGCTGTACCGCGACCCGGACCGCGCCGACCTGAACGCGCTCTGGTGGGAGCTGGTGGAGCGCCTCCAGATGGTGCGCCGCCCCGACGGCCGCGACGAGCCGGACTGGGCCTCCAAGATCCACCTCTCGGGCGCGCCGGTCTACTACCACGACTACCTGCTGGGCGAGCTGATGGCCTCGCAGATGTCCGCCGCCGCGCGCCGCGGCATCCCCGGCGGCCGCAGCATCGCGGGCCAGGAGCCGGTGGGCCGCTTCTTCCGCGAGCGCATCTTTCGGCCCGGCGCCTCGCTGGGCTGGAACGAGCTGCTGGTGCACGCCACGGGCGAGGGGCTGTCGCCGCGCTTCTTCGTGGAGGAGTTCGTGGAGGGGTAGGGCCCGTCGCTCCGGGACGCGCCCCCTCCGCCGAAACTGCCTGGGGGAGGGGGCGCTCGCATGCATGGGTGCGGGGTTGCAGAGGCCGGAGCGGGGCATGCACCGCAGCCCTCACCCCACCCCGGCCCTCTCTGCGCCGAGGGTGAGGAAGGGCGCGACGCATCGCGCCCGTACCACACACGGCGGAACGGGCGGGGTGCACCCTTTCTCCCGCTTGCGGGGGAGAGGGGGCGGCCGCGTTCCACGAGCCCTGCCAAAGCGACGGACCTCCGCCCCCTCTCTCGACCACGGCGAGGGCGCAGCCCTCTCCTGTTATCGGGAGAGGGGGCAGGCGAGTGTAACGAGCCGGGGGTGAGGGGCTACCCCGCCCTCGCGATCCCGCTCCCCAGCCGCACGGGGGCGCCCGCCACGCTCCCCTCCGCCAGCTCCACGCGGCCGGGCTCGAACACCAGCACCACGGTGGACCCCAGGTGGAAGGTCATGATCTCGTCGCCCTGCGCGATGGGGATGGGCGGGTCGTACGCTTTGGTGGCCGCTGCGAGGCCGCGGCGGTTGGTGACCCACGACGAAGTGCCGGCGGGGGCGTTCCAGGCAGGGTCGAAGGCGGCGGAGATGCGGCCGACATTGTAGGCGCCCACCGCCACCATCGCCACGCGGCCGAGGGGGCCGTCGATGTAGGCCAGCAGGCGCTCGTTGCGGGCGAAGAGGTCCGGGAGGTGCGCCACGGCGGGGGCATTCACCGGGAGGAGCGCCCCGGGGATGTGGCGCGCGCGCGGAACCACGCCGCCGGACGGCGAGTGGATGCGGTGGTAGTCGCGCGGGCTCAGGTAGATGGTGGCGAAGGCGCCGCCCTCGAACCGCTCCCACTCCGCGCCGTCGTCCAGCAGGCTGGCCAGCGTGTACTGGCGGCCCTTGGCCTGGATCAGCTTCCCCTCCGTCACCCGCCCCACCTGGCCGAAGACGCCGTCCACCGGGGATGCGGCGACGCGCGGGTCGGCGGGCCAGGTGCGGGCGCCGTCCTTCAGCTTGCGTACGAAGAAGCGGTTCAGCGACGGGTACTCCTCCAGCGGCAGCTCGCACTCGCTGACGTCGGCGCCGACGGCGCGGGCGAAGGCGCCCAGGACCGGGCGGCGCAGGAGGCGCGGCAGGGGCGTGTCCGCGATGCGGCCGAAGGCGCGGGAGAGGGTGCCCTGCGGAACACGCCCCAGGACGCGGAGCAACGCGCGGGCGCGGGCGGACGGAAGGTCGGTCTGGCTCATGGCATTCGGCGAATGAAGATTGCGCGCCGCCTCTTCCGTGGCGCGGGAGCGGAACGGCCTCCGAAGTGTTACATTCGGCGGCTTCGCACAGGGCGCGCCGTGCGCCGGCGAAGCGAGCAACCCGGAGACGAATCGACGTGCAGGATACCCACGACGCCCCCTTTCGCATCGAGTCGCGCACGCAGGTTCTGCGCAACGGGATGCGGATCGTGGCCCACGAAGACCGCACCGCGCCGCTGGTGGCCGTGCACCTCATGTACCGCGTCGGGTCGCGAGACGAGCGGCCGGGGCGCACCGGACTCGCCCACCTGCTGGAGCACCTGATGTTCGAGGGCTCGCAGCACGCTCCCAAGGGCGACTTCGACGACCTGCTGGAGCGGGTGGGCGGCACCAACAACGGCTCCACCTGGCTCGACCGAACGAACTACTACGAGACCGTCCCCTCGCACGCGGTCGAGCTTCCGCTCTGGCTGGAGCGCGACCGTATGGCCTTCTTCCTCCCCACGCTCAACGAGGAAACGCTCGAGGTGCAGCGCGGGGTGGTGATCAACGAGCGCCGCCAGAGCTTTGAGAACCGCCCCTACGGCATGGCCGACGAGCGGCTGCACGAGCTCCTCTTCCCCGGCGGGCACCCGTACTCCTGGCCCACCATCGGCTACACGCGCGACCTTGACGCGATGACCCTGGAGGACGCGCGCACATTCTATTCGACGTACTACACCGCCGGCAACGCGGTGCTGGTGTTCGCCGGAGACATCGCGGCGGAGGATGCCTTCGCGCTGGCCGAGCGCTACTTCGGCGACCTGCCCTCCGGCCCCGTGCTTCCGGATCCGGCGCGGAGTGACGCGCTCCCCTCGGTCGGGGTGCGCGAGACGATGGAGGACGCCGTCTCCTTTCCGCGCACGTACCGCGCGTGGGCGGTGCCCGGCTACGGCACGCGCGACTGGGTGGCGCTCGACGTGCTCGCGTACCTGCTGGCGGACGGAGAGAGCTCGCGCCTGCAGCGGGCGCTCGTGCGCGAGGGGCAGCTTGCGCAGGACGTGGACACCTACCTGTACCCGACGGCGCTGTGCGGCATCTTCGGCATCGTCTCCACCGCCCGCTCGGGGGTGGACGTTGACACGGTGGACGCCGCTATCCGGCATGTGCTGGATTCCGTGGCGCGCGGCGACGTGGGCGAGGACGAGGTGCTGGGGGCCGTACGCCGGGTGCGGCGCGACCACGTTGGGCAGCTCGCCACGGTGGAGGAGCGCGCCGACGCGCTGGCCTACGCCGCGACCGTGCTCGGTGACGCGGAGGCCCTCAACCGAGTCTCCGCACTGTACGACGAGATCACGGCGGAGGACGTGGAGCGCGTTGCGGCGCAGTACCTGGACGAAAGCCGCGGCGTGACGCTGCTGGTGCTGCCTGACGAGGCCGAGGAGGTACAGGATGCCGCCTAGCCCCGTCTTCCTTCCCGCCCCGTCCATCGGCGCGCCGCCGGCGCCGCGCGTGCCGCGCCCGGAGCGATATACGCTGTCGAACGGGCTGCGCGTGGTCGCGGCGCGCATGGGCGAGATCCCGCAGGTGGTGCTGCGGCTGGCGATCTCGGCCGGCTCCGCCGCGGAGCCGCGCGACCGCCCGGGGACGGCGGCGCTGGTGGGGCACCTCCTCACCGAAGGGACCGAGCTGCACACCGCGCAGGAGCTCAACGCCCGCGTGGACTACCTGGGCGCCCTGCTGCACGCCAACGTCGGCCACGACTACGCGGAAGCCGAGGCTGTGCTCCTCCACGAGACGCTGGAAGAGGGGATCCACCTCCTCGCCGAGATCGTTACCCGCCCCTCCTTCCCGGACGCGGAGGTGGAGCGGATCAGGAACGAGTCGCTCGACGCGCTGGTCGCCCGGGAGGACGAGCCGGGGAACGTGGCCGACGACCGTGTGTCGCTGGAGGTGTTCGGCGCGGATCACCCGTACGGCCGCCCCTACTTCGGCACGGCGGAGGGGATCGCCGGGGTGACGAGGGACGAGCTGGTCGAGTTCCACGCGCGGCACTACCGCCCCGCGGGCGCCTACCTGGTGGCGGCGGGCGACTTCGAGCCGGGCGCGCTGCGCGAGATGCTGGAAGCGGCCTTCGCGGGGTGGGCCGGCGAGGGGCCGGCCGTCGAGTACCCCGCAGAGGTCGGCGACACGCCGGAGGCAGCGGGCCGGCTCGTCGTGTTTCCCTGGGAAGCGGCGGCGCAGTCCGAGATCCGCATCGCGGGTCGCGGGATCGACCGCCGCTCGCCCGACTGGGTGCGCGGCGCGGTGGCCAACTACATCCTGGGCGGCAGCACCATCACCGGCCGCCTCGGCGCCAACCTGCGCGAGGAGAAGGGTTGGACCTACGGCGCCAATTCCGCCTTCTCGGCGGGCGTGGCGCGTGGCGGCTGGACGGCGCACACCGCCGTGGACGTGGAGGTGACCGCCGATGCCGTGGAGGAGATGCTGCGCGAGATGCGGCGGATGGCGGAGGAGCCGGTGGACGAGGCGGAGCTGCGGCGCGCCCGAGACGCCATGGTCCTCTCCCTGCCGAGAGCCTTCGAGACGCCGGGGCAGGTGGCGAGCCGGCTGGGGACGCTGGAGGCGTACGGGCTGCCGCACGACTACTGGGACCGCTACCCCGCCGCGGTGCAGGCGGTGACGGCGGAGGACGTGCGGCGCATCGCCAGCGAGCGCTTCCACCCGGACCGCGTGGTACGGGTGGTGGTGGGAGACGGCGTGGCGTGACGGGGGAACGGAAAACGCGGGTGGAGCGGCCGTGTGCCGCCCCACCCGCGTTCGCCAGACCTCGCCCGGGGATGGCTCCCCGCGGTCAGCGCAGCGGGTTGTCGCGCTGCTCGCCGCGCCACACGGCGTCGTCGTCCGCCTCGTCGCCCTCGGCGCGCACCAGCTCCAGGCCGGGAATGGGCTGCGGATGCAGGTGGTTGCGGGTGGTCCCCTCCCAACCGCAGGCGGTGCACCAGCGCTGGCTGAGGAAGCGGCGCACCGGGCGCAGCATCGCGGAGCGGATCGCCAGCGTTTCGCCGCCGCAGCGGGGGCAGTCGCGCCCCGCGGGAAGCAGCGCCACCAGCAGCAGCACGGGTGCCACGAACATCACGATCCAGAGCGCCGCCATGAACATCACGAACATCGGTCCCTCCTTTTGCGCTGTGCGTCTCCGCCGATCTTGCGAGGTTGCTGAGCGTCGGGTCTGGAGGTGTCCCGGGGTCCCGCAGGCACCTTCGGGGAGCCGCACATCGGCCGACGTTCTCCAGGCTCTGGACAGGCAAAGCGCATGCCGGACGAGCCGCACCCCGCACGGATTCACGGGCACCGTAATCTTTGGCTGAATGAAGACCTTGTCGATCGATCCAGGCGCTCCTGACGCGGCCGATCTCGGGCTGGCGGCGGAGGCGCTGCGGGGAGGCGGGCTGGTCGCCTTCCCCACAGAGACGGTGTACGGGCTGGGCGCCAACGCGCTCGATCCGGACGCCGTGGCGCGCATCTTTGCCGCGAAGGGGCGCCCCGACTACAACCCGCTGATCGTCCACGCCGCGGACGCGGAGGCCGCGCGCGCCCTGGCCGCGGAGTGGCCCGCGGCGGCGGAGCGGCTGGCGGCTGCCTTCTGGCCCGGCCCGCTCACCCTGATCGTCCCTAAGGCGGCGCATGTGCCGGACGCGGTGACGGCGGGGCTTCCCAACGTGGCCATCCGCGTTCCCGGGCACCCGGTGGCGCAGGCGCTCCTGGCCGCCGCCGGCATCCCCGTCGCCGCGCCGAGCGCCAACCGCTCCGGCGAGGTCTCCCCCACCACCGCCGAGCACGTGGTGCGCGGGCTGGGCGAGGCGGTGGACGTGGTGGTGGATGGCGGCCCGTGCACGCTGGGCATCGAGTCCACCGTCGTGTC
>JAUJMI010000157.1 GCA_030446945.1 Longimicrobium sp.
CAACACCTGCGCGCGCGGGCAGGCTTCGGTGCAGGGGCTCTACCACCCCGACCGGCACAAGGGCCCGTTCCTGCGCGAGCTGTCCGTGGGCGGCGAGCGGCGCGACGTGAACTGGACCGTGGCGCAGAACGAGGTGGCCGAGGCCATCCGCCGCGGCGGCCCGGGCGGCACCGTGCTCCTTACCGGCTCGATGGGTGCCACCATGACCCGCCTGGCCGACGACTTCGCGCGCTCCGTGGGCGGGCGCCGGGTGGAGTGGGCGCTGCTGGAAGACGCCCCGCGCGACCTGGTGTTCAGCGACGCGGACGTGCTGGTCTCGTTCGGCGCGGACTTCCTGGAGACGTGGGGCTCGCCGGTGGACTACTCGTACCAGTTCGCCGAGATGCACTCGTACCGCAAGGGGCGCGAGCGTGCCGGCAAGTTCATCTGGGTGGGGCCGCACCGCCCGCTCACCGGCCTCAACGCGGACCTGTGGCTCCCCGCCAAGCCGGGGACCGAGGTGCTGGTGGCGCAGGCGCTGGCCGGCGGGGCCAACGTGCAGCAGGTGGCGCAGGCGGCGGACATCGAGCCGGCCAAGCTGCAGCGCGCGGTGCAGTGGTGGAACGAGGGGCGCCGCAAGATGGCGATGGGCCCCGGCGCGGCCGTCAGCGGCCCCAACGCCACGGCGCTGCGCCAGGCGGTGGCCGGCCTCAACGGCCGCCCCGCCGCCCTGACCGCGAATTCGGACCTGCGCCCGGTGCAGCGGCTGATCACGGACATGCGCGCCGGCCGGGTGAAGGTGCTGCTGATCGCGGGCGACTCCAACCCGGTGTACACGCTGCCGGGCGGGCTCGGCTTCGAGGCGGCACTCAAGTACGTGCCGACGATGGTCTCGTTCTCGCCCTTCCCCAACGACACCTCGGCGCTGGCCACGCACGTCCTTCCCGACCACCACTTCCTGGAGGCGTGGGACGACTACCTGGCGCGTCCGGGGGTGTACGAGCTGGTGCAGCCGGTGATGCGCCCGGTGTTCAACACCAAGCACAAAGGCGACGTGCTGCTGGGGATCGCCTCCAATCTGGGCGTCGCGGTGACGCCGGCGATCGCGGCGAACACGTACTACGACTACCTGCGCGCGAACTGGGTGCAGCTTGCACCCACCCCGGATGCCTGGCGCACCGCCATCAAGACCGGTGGGGTGTGGCGCGGCATTCCGGCCGCAGCCATCCCCTCGGCCGAGGGGATGGTGACGCCTCTGGCCGGCGACCGCGCACTCACCGGCGGGCGCGCGTCCAATGCGGGCGTTGTGGCCGCCGCGGGCGTGGGGATCGCTCCCGCGCTGGCCGGCCCGGCGGCGCAGCCCCCAGCCGCCCCGGCGCCCGCGGCTCCGGTCGTGACTACCCCCGCACCCGCCGCGCCCACGGGACCGGTGGCGTACCGCCCCGTGCAGTGGGAGGGCCCGGCCGACGGGCTCCACCTGATCGTGTACCCGTCGATCCGCTTCTACGACGGGCGCACCGCGAACCGCCCCTGGCTCCTGGAGCTGCCGGACCAGGTGACCAAGGTGCCCTGGGACTCGTGGGTGGAGATGCACCCCGAGACGGCCGCGAAGGCGAATCTCACGCAGGGAACCATCGTCAGGGTCGAGTCGCCTCACGGCGCGTTGGAGGTGCCGCTGTACGTGTGGCCCGGCATCCGCCGCGATTCCGTGGCCATCCAGATGGGCCTGGGGCACAGGCACGGCGGCCGCTACACCGAGGGCCGCGGCGCCAACCCGATGCGCCTCCTCGGCGCGCACATCGACCCGGCCACGGGCGCGATGGCTCCGTCGACCCGCGTCGTCGTGACCTCCACCGGGCGCACCCCCGGTCGGTGGGACGGGCTGTTCGAACAGGGCGTCCGCGTGCAGTACGACCGCGCCGTGGCACAGGCCGTGGGGTGGGAAGCGCTCAAGGCGCTGGACGCCAGGGGCGAGGGGCACATCCCCGGCGCCGAGAAGGTGATCGAGGAGCTGCGCACCTCCGGCGGCTTTGGCCCGGTGGCGCGGCACACCGACCCGGCGTCGTACCCGCCCGCGGGCACCGAGTACGGCGAATACTTCGAGGGCGAGACGCGGTGGGGAATGGTCGTCGACCTCGACCGCTGCATCGGCTGCGCGGCGTGCACCATCGCCTGCTACGCCGAGAACAACATCCCCGTGGTGGGCCCCAAGGAGAACAAGCGGGGCCGCGACCTGAGCTGGCTGCGCATCGAGCGTTACTTCGAGGCCGGCCGCGAGACCGACGCGGCGATGCAGGACTCGGGGACGGACGACACCCGCTTCCTGCCCATGCTCTGCCAGCACTGCGGCAGCGCGCCGTGCGAGCCGGTGTGCCCCGTGTACGCGGCGTACCACACGCCGGACGGGCTCAACGGCCAGGTGTACAACCGCTGCGTGGGCACGCGCTACTGCGCCAACAACTGCCCCTGGAAGGTGCGCGTCTTCAACTGGTTCACCTACGAGTTCCCGGAGCCGCTGCACCTGCAGCTCAACCCGGACGTCACGGTGCGCGAGAAGGGCGTGATGGAGAAGTGCACCTTTTGCGTGCAGCGCATCCACGAGAAGGAGCGGCAGGCGAACCAGGAGAACCGCCGCGTCTTTGACGGCGAGGTGGTCCCCGCCTGCGTGCAGGCCTGCCCCACCGAGGTGTTCGCCTTCGGCAACTACCAGGACCCGGAGAGCGCCGTCAGCCGCATCGCCAAGACCAACCGCAGCTACCGGTCGCTGGGCGAGCTGAACACCAAGCCCGCCATCGTCTACCTCAAAAAGGTGACGCTGGAGCCGCCGAGCAACGGCAGCTACCACCAGGACAAGCCGGCGCCGTTCGGGGGCGACGAGCACACCCCGCAGGGCGGCGCGACGTCGGCGCCGCAGGGAGCGCACTGAGATGGCAACCGTGACCCGGTCCGTCTTCCACCCCGAAGTCACGGGGTACGAGGAGGTCAACATCACCTCCAACCGGATGCTCACGCCTCCCGGGAAGGGCTACCTGGCCCTCCTGGCGATGTCGGTGACGCTGGTGGGGATGATGGTCATCGCCGAGCTCCACAACATCTGGTACGGGCTGGGGATGAGCGGCCTGACCAACCCCGTGGGGTGGGGCGTGTACATCACCACCTTCGTGTTCTGGGTGGGCATCGGCCACGCGGGGACGCTGATCTCCGCCATCCTCTACCTCTTCCGCGCGGCGTGGCGCCAGTCCGTCTACCGGTTCGCGGAGGCGATGACGGTGTTCGCGGTGCTCACCGCGGCGCTCTTCCCGATCATCCACATCGGGCGCCCCTGGTTCTTTTACTGGCTCCTGCCGCTCCCCAGCCAGCGGCAGCTGTGGCCCAACTTCCGCTCGCCGCTGCTGTGGGACGTGTTCGCCGTCACCACGTACCTGACGGTGTCGTCGGTCTTCTTCTTCATCGGGCTGATCCCGGACATCGCGGCCGCCCGCGACTCCGCCACCAACCCGACGCGCAAAAAGGTGTACACCCTGTTGGCCATGGGGTGGCGGGGGACGGACCGCGAGTGGCGCCACTTCACCCGCGCGTACCTGTTCCTGGCCGCGCTGGCCACGCCGCTGGTGCTCTCGGTGCACTCGGTGGTGTCGTGGGACTTCGCCGTCTCCATCGTACCGGGGTGGCACACCACCATCTTCGCCCCGTACTTCGTGGCGGGCGCCATCCTTTCCGGCGTGGCGATGGTGATCACGCTGATGGTGCCGGTGGGGCGCATCTTCCGCCTGGAGAAGTTCTTCACCCCGGTGCACTACGACCGCCTGTCGAAGCTCCTCCTGCTGACCTCGTGCATCGTGGGGTACGCGTATGCGATGGAGTACTTCATGGCGTACTACTCCGGCGAGCTGTTCGAGCGCGACGTGTTCTACGACCGCGTGACGGGTGACTACTGGTGGGCGGGGTGGTCGATGATCACCTTCAACGCCATCATCCCGCAGCTGATCTGGATGAAGAAGATACGGGCGAGCCAGAACTCGCTCTTCCTCATCTCGATCTTTGTGAACATCGGGATGTGGTGGGAGCGCTTCGTGATCATCGTGCCGTCGCTGGCGCACAGCTACGAGCCGTGGAAGTTCATGAACTACCACCTCACCTGGGTGGAGGCGTTCATCCTCCTGGGGAGCTTCGGGTGGTTCTTCATGTGGTTCCTCCTCTTCCTGCGCTACCTGCCGGGGCTCTCCATCGCGGAGATCAAGGAGGTGCTGCCGCCGCCGATGCGCCACCCGCACGCGGGCGACCACCTGCCGCAGGTGAACCACACCGAGGAGCTCGGCAACGCCACGCCGCTGCCGACCGGGTACATGGGACTGGAAGAACGCCGATGAGCAAGCTGAAGACGGGCGTCCTGGGGGTCTTCCCCCACCTGGACGCGGCGTGCGACGCCATCCGCAGGCTGCGGCACGAGGGGTACGAGGTGACCACCTACTCCCCCACGCCGCGCCACGAGATCGAGGAAGCGCTGGGGACCCAGGAGTCGCCGGTGAGGCTCTTCACGCTCACGGGCGCCTTCACCGGCACCGCGGCGGGGACGGCGCTGGCCACCTGGACCTCCGTGGACTGGGCGCTGATCGTGGGCGGCAAGGAGATCATCGCGCTCCCCGCCTTCTCGGTGATCATGTTCGAGGTGACGATCCTGCTGGGCGCGCTCTCCACGGTGGCGGGGCTCTTTCTGCTGGCGCGGCTCCCGCACATCGGCCCTCCCGAGGCGCCGCTCTACCACCCGTCGTTCACGGCTGGGAACTTCGGCGTGTTCGCGCACGTCCCCCAGGACCGCTACGACCAGGTCCAGGCCATCTTTGCCGAGGCCGGATCCCAGGAGGTGCTCGTTGAGCAACGTTAAGACGGCCGCGCTGCTGCTGGCGCTGGGGCTGGGCGGGTGCACCGACTGGGCGATGTACGACGTGGACAAGTCGTACGACGCGGTGCCGCAGCTCGCCACCATGCGCCAGGGCGTGGTCCCGGAGTACCAGGAGGACCCGCGCAACCCGCCCCCCGGCTCGGTGCCGGTGTCCAGCCCCAACGGGGACGTGCCGGCGCCGTACCTGAACAACCAGCTGGACTCGGTGGCGCCCACGCTGCGCAACCCGTTCGCGGGCACCACGCGCAACGACGTGCTGGTGCGCGGCGAGCTGGTCTACACCCGCAACTGCACCGTCTGCCACGGCCCCACGGGCGCCGGCGACGGCCCGGTGGTGGGGGCGGGGAAGTTCCCCTTTGCGCCGCCGGTGAACGGCGGCACGGCGGTGGCCCGCTCCGACGGCTACCTGTACGCCATCGTGGAGGCGGGGCGCGGGCTGATGCCGCCGTACGGCGAGCGCATCACGCACATGGACCGCTGGGCGGTGGTGGAGTACGTGCGGGCGCTGCAGCGCCACGCGGGCGCCACGGGCACGGCGCAGCCCAACCCGGGCGGCGCGGTGGGGGCCCCGCCCCCGGCGCAGGTGCAGGGGCAGCTCCCCGCCTCGGCGCGCGACACGCTGGCTCCGCTGAACGCTCCGGCCCCCGCGGCTCAGCCGCAGGGCCCGCGCTGACCCCGCAAGGATACTGACCGATGGCCGGACATTCGAGCTCGATGCCCACGCGCATCCCCTTCCGCACCCTGCCGAAAGCCTCGGGGGCGCTGCTGGCCGGGATCGCGGTGGCGCTCCTCCTGGGGTTGGCCGCGGCGGCGATGACGCTGCTGGGCGGGGAGGGGGGCGCGGCGCGGTTCGCGCAGGCGTTCCACTTCAACTGGATCTTCTGGTCGGGAACGAGTATGGGGATGGTGATGCTCACCGTCGCCCTGCACCTGACCAACGCGCGCTGGTCGTGGTCGCTGCGCCGCTTCGCCCTGGCGGGGGTCGCCTTCCTCCCGGTGAGCTTCGTGCTTTTCGCGGTGGACTGGCTGGGGGCGGAGCACCTGTACCACCACTGGCTGCACCCGGCCCCGGGCGACCACGTGCTGGAGGCGAAGAGCGGGTACCTGAACCTCCCGTTCATGATCGCCCGCGACTACGTGGGCCTCGCCATCCTGTACGGGCTGGCCATCTGGTTCGCCATGCTGGCGCTGCGCCCGGACGTGTACGGCGCCGCGCAGACGGACGGGCAGCGCCGCTGGTACGACCGCATCACGCGCAACTTCCGCGGCGTCCCCGAGGAGGCGGTGCGCTCGCGCGAGCTGATGACCAGGGTGGCGGTCTTCCTGGCCTTCGGGTACGCGATCCTGTGGGGGATGCTGGGGATCGACCTGGGAATGTCGATGCTGCCGCACTGGTTCAGCACCATGTTCCCAGTGATCTTCTTCATCGACGGCTTCCACGCCGGAATGGCGATGACGGCGCTGATGGTGGTCGTCTTCCGCAAGCGGATCGGGGTGGACGAGTTCATCACCAGGAACCAGTTCCACGACCTGGGCAAGCTGATCTTCGCCTTCGCCGTGTTCTGGATGTACATCAACTGGTCGCAGTACGTGGTGATCTGGTACGGCGGACTCCCGCACGAGCAGGAGTGGTTCGTGCAGCGCTTCCACGAGCCCTTCGGCACGCTGGTGCGGATCGCGGTGGGGTGCATCTTCGTGGCGCCTTTCCTGGGCCTCCTCACCCGTCCGCCCAAGAAAACCCCCGCGGTGCTCGCGACTTTCGCCGTGGTGATCCTGGTGGGGCACTGGCTGGAGCGCTTCCTCCTCACCGTCCCATCGCTCTACGAATCGGGCCACGTGGAGCACCTCCCGCTGGGGCTGCCGGAGATCGGGATCGCGCTGGGGTTCGGGGCGCTGTGGCTCTTCTGCTACACCTGGTTCCTGAGCACCTTCCCGGTGCTCCCCTCGCCCGCGACCCTCGCGGCGGTGGACACGGGCTTCATGGAGATCCCCGGCGAAGGCCACGCGGCCCACGCCTGATCGGAATCTTCGGGTGGATGTGAGAACCGGTCCCGCGGCTCAGCGCCGCGGGACCGGTTTGGGGTTTGGGAAGCCTGGCGGTCGAAACCGCTGCAACAACCGCGGGAAGCCTGCCTTCGCAGGCGCCGGGGAGACGGGGTGTGCGGGGGGCGTGCACCTGCGCCGGAGCGGAAACACGGGAAGACCGCTGAAGCGGTCTCGGGTACCCATTTCCTGAGCGCAGCGCCTCTCCGCCCCTTGCCTCCGCACCGATCTCTGGCGCGGAGCGAAGGAAGCGGGCTCTCCCGTGCGCACCGCACCATCCAGCGTTCGATGCCCGTACGCGGCCAGAGCGGGCGCGAGCGTCGCAGCAACGCGAGCACGCGCGGCCACAGGGGGCGCCCCCACCCGACCGGCGCGGGATCGCGGCCGGCGGAGCAGGCTCTGGGACGGGCGCGATGAATCGCGCCCCCACGAGATCGGTGGGCGCCGCAGAGATCCCTGCGTACGCCCCTCCCCCAGCAGGTTTCGGGGGAGGGGCAGCGAGGAACGAGCGGGGAGAGGGCCCGCGATGCCGCGGCCTATCTTCCGGGCGGCGCCGCGCTCGAAAGCGCGAACGCGCCCACGAACCCGATGATCCTGCGTGCCCCCGCGTCCGACGAGATGGCGACGTCGCCGTTCTCGAGGCGGGTGGCCCAGACGGTGTCGCCGCGGCGCAGCTTCGCCACGGACTTGCCGCCGAACTGGAGCTCCGTGTCGGTGAGCACGAACCGGCGCTCGGCGCGCGCCTCGACGTACGAGTCGGGGTACTGGACGCGGAACACCTTGCCCAGCGAGACACCGACCACGAGGAGCAACACGATCAGGATCAGGGCCCCCAGGATGATGAAGCCACCCTCGTTGCGCGCCCGGCACGGGCTCACGGCCGCCTTCGAATGCATGCCTTCCGTCTCGCTGATCTTGGAATCGGGAGCGCCAACTCAGGTGGGGCTTTTCTAGGTGGAGCCAG
>JAUJMI010000158.1:0-3036 GCA_030446945.1 Longimicrobium sp.
CGAGACGTGCTCCAGGATGGGGGGGAGGTGGGTCCCCTCTTCCAGGCGCGCCACGAAGCCGCCCTCGGTGCCGCGCGAGCACGGGTGCTCGCGCAGCGTGGGAAGGGCCGCCACCAGCCGCTCGCTGAAGCCGGGGAACTGGCTGGAGGGTACGTCTTCCAGCGACCCGAGCCGCACGTCGCACGCGATGACGGGTGCGAGCCGCCAGAAGTTGGGGCCGCGAACGGCGCGCAGCCGCGAGACCCGGAGCTCGTCCGGATTCACGGCCGCGGCCTGGAGTTGGGCTTCAGCCATTAAGATGGGCGGTCAGGGCGGGTAAGTGCGTTCAGCTGTGCGAGTCGTGCCCGCGCCCGGACCAGGCTTCGGGGGCGGGCCGGCCGCCGCCGCGCGCGGGCGTGGCGGTGAGCGCGCGCGTGCCGTCTTCCGCGCAGTCGATCCGCCTGTCGGAGGGCCGGTCGCCGCGAGAGGGCGGCTGCCGGTCCTTGTCTTCTCGTGCCGTATACATGTTCGCCGCCCTCGTGGAGGTTCGCCCCGCCGGGCCCGGATAGCGCCCCGCGGGGAGTGCCAGAGGGCGCAGAAAAGATGCCAGGGGAGGAACACACGGGCGGGCGGTCAACCCGGCCATTCCGGATCATCCGCCCACCTTGCAGGGTTCTCCGCCACGTACCTCCGGGCCCGCCCCAGCATCTTCTCGTCGCGCAGCACCCTCTCGAAGTAGTTGCGCTGCCAGAGTCGCCCGTCAAACCGCGCCCACCCGTGGTCCCGGATCCCCCGGATGTACGCGTTCGTCGTCATCGTCTTGAACCACTGCACAATCTGAGGTAGGGGCGCACCTGTGTGTGCGCCCTCAGCCGCGTCCGCGCAGGCGCCCGGGCGTGGCGAGACATGTTCTGGTGCGTCAGTCGGACACCTGTGCGAGGGAGGGGGTGGGCAGACACGCAGGTCTGCCCCTACCGGACCGGTGCCGATGTAGAGAATGGCGTGGAGGTGGTTCGGCATCACCACCCGTTCGCCCATGTGCACGCCGGAAAAACGTCTCGCGACCTCGTCGCACCAGGTGCGGACCATGTGCGCCGCCTCGTTCGGGATCAACGTGCCGTCTTCGATCTCACCGAAGAGGCACCTCCGCCCTTCCACGCACACGGTGACGAAGTATGCGCCGGGGGTGCTGTAGTCATAGTCGCGCAGGCGTATGGAGCGGCGCTGGTGCTGGTCGGGGTAGTAGGGCATCGCGGCGGAATCGTCAGGGCCCGAAGGGAGCAGGCGGACCTGACGAGATACCCCGGATCGCTTACCAGAGCGCGGCGGCCAGGGCGGCGACGGCGGCGGCGAGGGCGCTGCCGGACACCCAGAAGAGGGTGCGCAGGCGCCCGCCCAGAACGATCCCCGTCTGGCGGAGCGACTCCTCGGTGGACTCGCGCTGGGCGGCCAGGGCGGCGTGCACCTCGTCCAGCCGGCGGCGCGTTTCGGCCTGCGAGGCCTCCACGCGGCGCAGCGACTCGCTCACGGGGAGGACGGCGTCCTCCACCTCCACCAGGCGCGTGGCGAGGGCGTCCACCTCGTCGCGCACGCCGTCCGATGTTGCGAGGGCGCCGGCGCCGGCCATCGCGGCCATGGCGGGGTCGGTGAAGAGCGACTGCTCCATCACCCGCTTGGCCGCGACCACCTCCTGCATCGCTTCCGCGAAGTGCCGCTGGGCGATCTGCTTGCCCCGGTCGGGGCCCGGCTCGGCGATCGCCATCTGCGCGCCCTTGAGGACGGCGTTCTTGATGTCGCCGCCGCTGGCCGGGTACAGGTTGGCGAGCGCCTGGAAATCCACGTCCTCGGCAAGAGGCGTCTTGCGGGCGTGGATCTGCGCGCGCCAGATCCGCTCGCGCTCCTCCGCCCCCGGCATCTCGAAGAGGATGTGCGTGCGGATGCGCCGCTCGAATGCCGGGTCGAAGTTGGCGGCGAGGTTCGTGGCAAAGATCACCACGCCCGGGAACTCCTCCAACTCGCGCAGGAGGACGTTGACCACGGCGTTGGCCTCGCGCTGGTAGCCCTGGTCCACCGAGGTGAAGCGGCGCCCGGCGATGGCGTCCGCCTCGTCGAAGAAGAGCACCGCGTCCTGCTCGCGCGCGGAGGCGAAGACGGCCGACACGTTCTTGGCCGTGGCGCCCGCCCACTGGCTCTCCAGCTCGGCGTAGCGCACCACGAGGAGGCGCTTCCCCAGCGCGTGCGCCACCGCCTCGGCGCAGATCGTCTTCCCCGTCCCGGGCGGCCCGGCGAAGTTGAACGCCAGGGCCAGCCCCGTGGCGTGCCGCTCCCCCAGCCCCCAGTCGCCAAAGATCACGTCGTGCTTGCGGATCTGCACCAGCGCGTTGTCCAGCGCGCGCCGGGTGGCCGGCGGCAGCACCACGTCCGCGAAGGTGCGGCGCGGGACCAGCGCCTCCACCAGCTCGTCGGGCCGGCCGCCGGGGAAGAAGAGATCGCGGAACGGATTCGCCATGGATAGTGCGTGAGTGCGGGAGTGCGTGAGTGCGTTCACTGCCTCTGTGCACGCAACGGACCCGGACGCGCGCGCCGGCTCTGCAAGACGGGTACGGTCGGCCGGTGCGGAGGGATTCGCCCCCATGACTAAACGGCCTCCGGCCGACGACCGGCGTCCGCGCCGCGGCCCGGCCGGAACTTTGCCTGGGCCCAGCAGGAATCCTCACGATAGGAACAATGGACGGACATCCACCGAACGAACGCGAGCAGGCGCGGGAGATCTTCCGCGCGCTGATCGAGATCGATACCTCGCCCGAGCACGGGACGACCGACGCCGCCTGGGCCGCCGCGGGGTGGCTGCGCGCGGGCGGCTTCCCCGCGGAGGACGTGAGCGTGCTGGGCCCCGATCCGCGCAGGCACAACCTGGTGGCGCGCCTGCGCGGCAGCGGCGCCCATACGCCCATCCTCCTCCTGGCGCACCTGGACGTGGTGGATGCGCGGCCGGAGGTCTGGACCGTCCCGCCCTTTTCCCTGACCGAGGAGGACGGCTACTTCTACGGGCGCGGC
>JAUJMI010000158.1:3136-7838 GCA_030446945.1 Longimicrobium sp.
GACCGTCCCGCCCTTTTCCCTGACCGAGGAGGACGGCTACTTCTACGGGCGCGGCGCGCTGGACGACAAGGCGATGTGCGCGCTCTGGCTCGCCGCGCTGGTCCGCATGCGCCGCGAGGGCTTCGTCCCCGATCGCGACCTGATCGTGGCGCTGACGGCCGACGAGGAGGGCGGGGAGCACAACGGCGCCGCATGGCTGGTGGAGCACCACCGCGAGCTGGTGGATGCCGGGTTCGGGCTGAACGAGGGCGGCTACGGGAGGATCGAGGGCGGGCGGCGCGCCTCCAACCAGATCCAGGTCGCCGAGAAGCTGCCGCTCCCCGTGCGGCTGGAGGTGGCGGGGCGAGGCGGACACAGCGCCCTTCCCGCCGCCGACAACCCCATCGACCGGCTGGCGGCGGGGATCGCGCGACTCGCCGGGCACCGCTTTCCGCTGCGGATTACGGAGGCGGTGCAGGGCTTCTTCGCGCGCATGGGCGACATCGGCGGCAACGACGACATGCGCCACGCCGCCGCCGGCGACTTCGACGCCGCCCGCCGGCTGGCCGCCAACCCGTACCACGCCGCGCTGATGGGCACCACCTGCGTCCTCACGCGGCTGGAGGCCGGCGAGGCGGACAACGCCCTCCCCCTCTTCGCGCGTGCCACCGTCGACTGCCGCATCCTCCCCGGCGAGGACCCGGACCAGGTGCTGGAGTCGATCCGTGCCGTCCTGGACGATCCGCTGATCGTGGTGGCGCCGCTGACCACGCCGCGCTCCGCCCCGCCGTCGCCGCTCACGCCGCGGATCGTGGGCGCGGTGGAGCGCGTCACCACCGAGCTGTGGCCGGGGGTCCCCGTGCTCCCGGTGATGACCATCGGCGCGACCGACAGCCAGCACTTCCGCCGCGCCGGCATCCCGATGTACGGCGTCTCCGGCCTCTTCCTGGACGTCACCGACGCGCGCGCCCACGCCCCCGACGAGCGCATCGGCGTGGAGGCGTTCTACGAGGCCGGCGAATTTCTGTACCGGTTGCTGCGCGAGCTGGCCGGGGCGGATGAAGCTGGAGTGCTAAGTCCTGAGTCCTGAGTGCCTTTTGTCATTCTGAGGGAGCCGCCTCGTCCCATGCCGGCCGCGCGCTCCAGGCTCCTGGGGCGACAGAAGGATCTAGCCGGCGAGGCAAGTGGCCTGCGTGACACGACGGACCCCTCGGCACGCGCAGTAGATCCTTCGCTCCGCGCCGAAGGCAGGCGCGGGGGAGAGGGTGGAGAAGCGCTCCGCACAGGATGACAAATGAGGGGGAACGCGGTTTCCCGTCGCACTCACGCACTGACGCACTAACGCACTTCCATCCACGAGGCGCCATTGAGAGTGAAGCTTCAACACCTGTGGGCCTCCCTGCGCTCCACGTACTGGTTCATTCCCTCGATCATGGCGTTGGCGGCGGGGGTGGGGGCCGTGCTGCTGGTGAGGGTCGACCGCTACCTCTCCGCGGAGTTCGCGGACAGCATCGGGTGGATCTACGCGGGCGGGCCGGAGGGCGCGCGCGCCGTGCTGAGCGTGGTAGCCGGCTCCGTGATGGGGACGGCCGGGGTGACCTTCTCCATCACCATCGCGGCGCTGTCGCTGGCCAGCACGCAACTGGGGCCGCGGCTCCTGTACAACTTCATGCGTGACCGGGGCAACCAGTTCGTCCTGGGCACCTTCATCGCCTCCTTCGTCTACTGCCTGCTGATCCTGCGCACCGTCCGCGGCGCGGAGGACGTGGGCTACTTCGTCCCGGCCATCTCGGTGACGGGGGGAGTGGCGCTGGGGCTGGCCTCGCTTGGAGTGCTGATCTACTTCATCCACCACGTGGCGGTCAACATCCAGGCGCCCAACGTGGTGGCCGCGGTGGGGCGCGATCTGTCGCGCGTGGTCGAGGGCCAGTTCGCCACCGAAAACGCCGCCCCCGGCAAAGGCACCCCCGAGCTCCCCGACGGCTTCGACGAGAACGCCGCCGAGGTGCCCAGCAGCGAAGACGGCTACGTGCAGGCGCTGGACGAGGACGCCCTGGTGAAGATCGCCGCGCGCGCCCAGGTGCTGCTGGTGATCGAGCAGCGCCCGGGGCACTTCGTGGCCGATGGGTCGCCGCTGGTGCGCGCCTGGCCGCCGGAGTCGCTGGACGACGCACTGGTCCGCGAGATCCGCGGGCACTTCGTGTTCGGCGCGCAGCGGACGCCCGAGCAGGACGTGGAGTTCGCGGTCGACCAGCTCGTGGAGGTGGCGGTGCGCGCGCTCTCGCCCGGCATCAACGACCCGTTCACCGCCATCGGGTGCCTGGACTGGCTGGGCGCCGCTCTCTGCCGCGCCGGCCGCGGCCGCTCGCCGAACCCGGTGCGCACCGACGAGGCCGGGCGTGTGCGCGTGATCCACCGCTGCCCCATCACCTTTGGCGGGCTGGTGGACAGCGCCTTCAACCAGATCCGCCAGTACGGCTCGCGCAGCCCGGCCGTGGTGCTGCGGATGCTGGAGACCATCGAGTCCGTGCTCCGCTGCACGCGCGGCGACCCCGACGAGGTGTCCGCCCTCCTCCGCCACGCCGCGATGATCCACCGCGCGGGCCTGGAAGCCACCCCCGAGCCCCGCGACCGCGCCGACATCGACGCCCGCCACCAGGATGTGCTCCGCGCGGCCGAGCGTCTTTTCGCCCAGCCGGCTTCCTGAAACGCGTTTCACACAAAGTGCCTGGGGGGAACCGCAAAGCCACAGAGAACCCCCCTTCCGTTCTCTTCCTGCCCTCTGTGTCTCCGTGTGATGCGCAGTTCAGTTGGTCGCGTCCATGGAGGGCGGGAGGGAGGTGTAGAAGTCCTCCCGGAAGCGGCGCATATAGGAGGAGAGCAGCTCGTCCACGCGCACGGGGTCGGGGGAGGCGACGGCGAGGCCGACGTGGTGGCGCTTGTTCATCCGCCACGCGATCTCCGGGTCGGTGTAGGCGGAGGTGTCCGGCCACTCCTGGCGGGCGAGCGTCACCAGCAGGCCACCGTGGCCGCGGCGCGGGTCGGGGACGGTGTACTCCTGGCCGCGCGCATCGGCCACTTCCACGCGCGCCCACTCGCGCCACAGGTTCACCCCCGTGGCGGCCTCCACCATCTCCACGATGTTGGCGCCGCCCACCCGCGCGGCCGTCTCCAGGAAGTACAGCTTGCCGTCGTGGTGGCCGCGGATGAACTCCGTGTGCAGCACCCCGCGCACGATGCCGAACGTCTGCGCCACCACCGAGTTCATCGCCCGCAGCTCCTCCGCCTCGGCCGAGCCGCGCTCCAGGGTGCGCGTGGAGAATAGCCCCCCGCCGTGGTACACGTCGAAGGGCGGATCGAAGTAGCCGTTGGCCTCGGCGAAGACCACTTCGCGCTTCCACACCACCGAATCCACGTGGAAGACCTTCCCCGGTACGAAGTGCTCCAGCACGTGGAACGACTGCTTGTCGCCCAACTCGTCCAGCGCGCGCCAGAGCTGCTCCGAGTCGTGGATCTTGCGGATGCCCATTGCCGATGCGGCGGTGCGCGGCTTCAGCACCCACGGCGCCGGCACGCGGGCCATGTAGTCGCGCAGGCGCTCGTAGTTGAGCACCGGCGCGAACTCGGGGACGCGGATGCCGGCCTCTTCGGCGCGCATGCGCATCGCCAGCTTGTCGCGGAAGTAGCGCACCGTGGTCTCCCCCATCCCGGGCACGCGCAGGTGCTCGCGGAGCGCGGAGGCCATCTCCAGGTCGTACTCGTCCAGCGGGATGATGCGCGCGATGTCTTCGGAGCGGGCGAGGTAGCTGACGCCGTGGAAGACGTCGTCCCGCTGGTAGAGGTCGGGCATGTAGTAGACCTCGTCGATCGCCTCGCGCGGCCAGTTCTCCTCGCGCAGCGTCTCCAGCGTCAGGACAAGGACGCGGCAGCCGAGCCGCTTGCACTCGCGGATGAACTCTTCGCCCTTGAAGAACGAAGCGACGCAGAGGACGGTGACCGGGCCGGGGGCGTTCACGGGTTTCGCTGGGAATGGGTGGCTTGTGCGCCGCACGCCCGCCCCGCGACGCAGGGGATGTGCCCGGCGCCGCAGTGCCGCGGCCACCGCGGTCCACTCGTGAACGATGCGCGCACCCGCCTCGACGCGATTCCCCAGAGTTCTCGGCAACGCAGGGCAGCGTGAGGCGCTCCGTTCAGGAAGTGGATGCTTGTTGCCCTTGACGGTCCAGCGCACGAAGTTGCATGCGATCCTGGTTGATCCTCCCCGAAGTCCTTTTCCCCATGCACCTTCCATCCGCCCGGTGGGCGATCGCGGCCGCAATACTCATCGTCGCGCTGGTAGCGTGGAGCCGGGTGCGGCCCTCCAACACGCGCAACTGGACGCCGGACAACGCGCGCCTGGCGTGGGCCGAGCTGAACGGCGACTCGGTGGTCGTCCACAACGTGCGCGATGCGCGGTACAGGACTGCCGACGAGTACACCGTCGCGTGGGAGGACCGCGCGTACGACCTGCGGCGGCTGCACACGGCGTGGTACGCGGTGGAGCCGTTCGAGGACGACTGGCGCGGGCCGGCGCACACGTTCGTGTCGTTCGGCTTCGACGACGGGCAGTTCCTGGCCGCGTCGGTGGAGATCCGCAAGGAAAAGGGGGAGACGTTCTCGCCGTTAAAAGGGCTGCTGAAGCGCTACGAGCTGATCTACGTTCTGGCCGACGAGCGCGACGTGG
>JAUJMI010000526.1 GCA_030446945.1 Longimicrobium sp.
GCTCCCGCTCGGACGGCCCCACCACGGCGAGCGGGAGGAGCGCCGCCAGCACCGCGGCCGAAACCGCCATCCCGGCGCCGTGCGGCACCGCGCGGCGGTCGCGCCCCGCGTCGAGTACGGCCAGGACGCGCGCCTGCAGCTGCCCGCCGCGCGCCATCGCCATCGCGGGCGCGAGGGGGCGCGGGAGGCGGCAGGTGCGCGCGACCTCCACCAGGTGCCCCGCGTATTCGGACGCGCGGGCGCCGGCGGCCAGCACCCGGTCGTCGCACGCTTCCTCGCGCTCCACGCGCATGCGGCCGGCAGCCCACCACGCGCCGGGGTGGAACCAGTAGACGGCGCAGCACAGGGTGGCCAGCAGCTGCGTGAGGCAGTCGCGACGCGCCACGTGCGCCAGCTCGTGCAGCAGCACCACGCGCCGCCGCTCCGGGGCCCACTCGTCCGCCGCGGCGGGAAGGAGGATGGTGGGGTGGAATACTCCCCAGGTGACCGGCATCGCGGCCTTCTCGCCGCGCACCAGCCGCACGCTCCCGCGCACCCCCACCGACTCGCCCAGCATCCGCCGCGGGTCGATCCAGCGCGGGTCGTCCATGGGCGCGGCGCCGCGCGCCATCCGCCGCACCGCGCGCCACCCGGCCGCCATCCGCGCCAGCACCGCGGCCGCGCCCGTGGCCCACGCCAGCGCCAGCAGCGCGCCCGCGGTGAAGAGCTCCGCCGGCGCCGCCGGACCCGCGGCCCCGCCTACGGCGGCGGGAAGGGTTACGATGCGCAGGAAGGGGAGCTTCCACGCGGGAAGACCCAGCGCCAGGAGCGGGAGCACCAGGAGCGCGCCGAGCGCCAGCGCCCACGCCAGGTGGCGGCGGGCGGCGGAGCCGTGGCGCAGCGCCCGCGCCGCCAGGGCGGCCGCGCACAGCACCAGGGTGGCCTTCACCAGGAGGAGGGCGAGCGCCCAGCCCCAGGTGTCGGTGAGGCCGGAGGGAAGGGGGGCGTCCATGGTTTATTGCTCCTGCCCCCGGGCCTGGTCGATCAGCCGCGAGAGGCGGTCGAGCTCCGGCTCGGAAAGGGTTCCGTCGTCCAGGTCCAGCAGCGCGGCTACGGCGGCCCCGGTGGAGCCCTGAAAAAAGGTCCTCACCAGGTGCGTGAGCGCGGAGCGCTGCGCGGTGTCGGCGGGCACGGTGGGGAGGTACACGTAGCGCGGGCCGTCCTGCTCGTGCCTCAGGTGGCCCTTCTCCTCCAGAATGCGCATCAGCGCGCGCACGGCCGAGTAGCTGGGCGGTTCGGGGATGCGCTCCAGCACGTCGCCCACCGCGGCGCGGCCCAGGCGGTACACCACGTCCATGATCTGCCGCTCACGGCGGCTCAGGTTCGCGAGCGGGGAAGACTTCGCCATGATCTGCATCGGAGGGGCAAGCGGGATGACCGGTCTGCTAAAGAAGTAGCACGCGTGCATGGTACCCGCGCGTAGGGTGGGGTGTCAAGGATCACGTTCCCGCTCTTCGTCGGTGAGCGCGCGGCGGGGATTGGAATCTCACGCGGAGACGCGGAGTAACCACCAACAACCAGCTCACGCCGGGGCACAGAGCCGCAGAGGAGGGGCAGAAGAGTTTCTTTCTCTGTGCCTCTCTGTCGCCGTGTGAGCCATGCAGTTGCTTTTCTCCGCGTCTCCGCGGCTCCGCGTGAGGCCGCTTTTCGCCGTTGATTCAGGGGGTGGACAGAAGCTGGAGAACACATTATCATATCCGCGGTTACGGACCGCGCGCGTCGCGGTCATCCGGGCCTGGAGAAGGCCCGGCGGGTTCCCGCCCGATGTCCAACGTGAACAAAGGAGGTGATCTTTTGTCCGAGAACTACGCTGCTTTCGATCTGGCACGGGCAAACGACCGCCGCGTGGGCGCTTAACCCACGGCGAGCACTACCCCGCCCAGGCGGGTGCCGCACGTGGCATCGGCCGGGTCGAGGCAGACCCTACGCGCCGCTGGACCTTTGGGTTCGGCGGCGCGTCTTTTTTTGTTCCCTGTCCCGCCGCAGCGCGCCCCCTCACCCTCTCCGCCGACGCCG
>JAUJMI010000159.1 GCA_030446945.1 Longimicrobium sp.
CTCCTGCGGTCCCACCAGGATCGCCAGCCCCCCGAAGCCCAGCACCACCCCCGCGGCCGTACGCGCGGACGGCCGGCGCCCGCCGGGGCGCAGCCACTCCAGCAGCACGATCCAGAGCGGCTCCACCGCCACCAGCAGCGCCGCGATCCCGCTGGCGATGCGGTGCTCGGCCCACACCACCGCGCCGTTGCCGAACAGCAGGAGCATCCCGCCCAGCAGGAACGCGGAGCGCCAGTGCAGCCGCACTGGGGCCGCGACGCCCCGCATCCGCATGAACAGGTAGAGCACCGCCCCCGCCGTCATGAAGCGCGTTCCGGCCATCAGAAAGGGGGGCAGCGTCTCGATGGCGTAGCGGATCGCCAGGTACGTCGATCCCCAGATCAGGTACACCGCGGCGAAGGCGGCCAGCACCGCCGCGCGCGGCTCGCCAGCGCGCCCCTCAGCCACGGCTCGCCTCCTGTGGAATGGGGAGCGCGGCCGTCTCCTTGACTGTATCCATCACGATGGTGGAGCGCGTGGAGACGATCGTGTCGATCTCCCCGAAGCGCTCGGACAGGAGCACGCTGAGCGCGCGCGCGTTGGCGACGCGTACCTTTACCAGGAAGCAGTCCTCGCCCGCCACGTGGTGCACCTCCTGCACCTCGCGGAGCTCCGCCAGGCGGCGCGACGTGTTGACCGCGCCCGCCCGCTCGCTCGCGCGCACGAAGACGAAGGCGGTCAGCCCCAGCCCCACCGCCTCGGGATTCACGCGCGCGGCGTAGCCCTGGATCACGCCGCGCTCCTCCAGCTTCCGCACCCGCTCCAGGATCGCGGAGGGCGCCATCCCCATCTGCCGCGCGATCTCCGCATTGGAGGTGCGCGCGTTCTCCTGCAGGAGCGCCACCACGCGCAGGTCGGTCTCGTCCATCGTTCTCTCCACCATCGCAATCTCCGAAGATCGTTCGCCGCACGGGGCAGCAATCTGCGATCTCGCACCTTTGAGGCGCAACACCGGCGAATATTCGCCGTGGAAGCGGGAACGGCGCGCGACCTTGCCTCAGCGTGGAGCGGCGCGCATCTTCCGCCGCCACGAGCCACCCCAGCCCCAGAGAGGAGCATGAGGCACGACGACAGCGCGGAAGCCGCGGCGCACCGCTTCGCGACCCTTGCGGTGCACGCCGGGCAGACGCCCGACCCCACCACCGGCGCCATCATGATGCCGGTGTACCAGACCTCCACCTACGTGCAGCCGGAGCTGGGGCGGCACCTGGGCTACGAGTACGCCCGCACGCACAACCCCACGCGCGAGGCGCTGGAGCGCAACGTGGCGGCGCTGGAAGGGGGCACGCACGGCATCGCCTTCGCCTCCGGCCTGGCGGCTACCGACACGCTGGCCAAGCTGTGGGACGCGGGCGACCACGTGGTCTGCGGCGAGGGCGTCTACGGCGGCACCTTTCGGCTCTTCGCAAAGGTGTTCGCGCGGCTGGGGATGGAGTTCTCCTTCGTGGACAGCGGCGACCTGGACGAGATCCGCGCGGCCATGCGCCCCAACACGCGCCTGGTGCACGTGGAGACCCCCACCAACCCGATGATGCGCATCTCCGACATCGCCGGGGCGGCGGAGATCGCGCACGAGGGCGGCGCGGTGCTGAGCGTGGACAACACCTTTGCGTCGCCCTACAACCAGAACCCGCTGGCGCTGGGCGCGGACGTGGTGCTGCACTCCACCACCAAGTACATCAACGGCCACTCGGACATGGTGGGCGGGATGCTCGTCACCTCCAGCGACGACCTTCACGAGCGCCTCCGCTTCCTGCAGAACGCGGCCGGCGGCGTACCCGGGCCGTGGGACTCATGGCTGGCGTTGCGCGGCACCAAGACGCTGCACCTGCGCATGCAGGCCCACAACGCCAACGGCCAGCGCATCGCCGAGTACCTGGAGGCGCACCCGAAGGTGGTGAAGGCGTTCTATCCCGGCCTCCCCTCGCACCCGCAGCACGAGCTGGCCAAGTCGCAGATGCGCGGCTTCACGGGGATGATCTCGGTGGAGCTGGGGACGATGGAGCGGGCGCGCGCCTTTGTGAACAACGTGCGCATCTTCGCCCTGGCCGAGTCGCTGGGCGGCGTGGAGAGCCTGATCGGCCACCCCGCCCTGATGACGCACGCCTCCGTCCCCGCCGAGCGCCGCATCGCCATGGGCCTCTCCGACGCCCTCGTGCGCCTCTCCTGCGGCGTCGAGGACGTGGACGACCTGATCGCCGACATCGATCAGGCACTGGCGAAAGCTTGACGCGCTCCGTCGGGCAGATGAAGAAAGGGAGGCACTCAGCTCGTGCCTCCCCTTCTGCATGCGCCCCGGATGATCCGGGTCAGGGATCGATCACGCGCACCGGGAACGCGGAATTGCTCCGCTGTCCGTACCCGGGCTGCCCGTGCTCGCCCCCGCCCCAGCAGTACACCGCCCCACCCGCGGACAGGCCGCAGGCGTGCGTGCCTCCCGGCGCGATGGTGGCGAACGAGATCCCGCCCAGCACGGGTCCGGGGGCGAGCCTCAGCCGGTGATCGATGTTCCCGCGCCCGAGCTGTCGCCGAGTAGAGGATGAGGGCGTGTTCATGCTGCTGAAGAGCTCCAGGAATAGGGGGTGGCGTCGTCTCCTTGGAGCCATACTATACAGGCGCAATCGGCCGTACAGGCGACCGCCGCAAACCGGTTCGCGCGGTGGCGCAGAGGGGATTTGATCCGCAACCCAGGCGCCTGTATCATCCCCGCACCGGAGCACCTCTCCTCCAGACGACCGGCATTCGTGAAGATCCTGATCGTGGGCAACGGCGGGCGCGAGCACGCCCTCCTGTGGAAGCTGCGGCGCGACGCGCCCGGCGCCGAGTTCTTTGTGACCAACCCCAACGGCGGGATGCGCGGGGCCACCGCCGTTCCCCTGGCGCCCGGCGAGATCCAGGCGCTCGCCGCCTGGGTGCAGGCCAACGGCGTCGAGCTCACCGTCGTGGGCCCCGAGGCGCCGCTGGCGGCGGGGATCGCCGACCACTTCGCGGACCGGGGGCTCGCCGTGTTCGGGCCGTGCAAGGCCGCGGCGGAGATCGAGAGCTCCAAGAGCTTCGCCAAGGCGCTGATGAAGCGCCACGGCATCCCCACCGCCGGCTTCCGCGCCTTCGACCAGCTCCCCGAGGCCGAGGCGTACCTCCGCGAAGTGGGCGCGCCGGTGGTGGTCAAGGCGTCCGGCCTGGCCGCCGGGAAGGGGGTGGTTGTGTGCGAAACGCTCGATCAGGCGTTTACCGCCGTGCGCGACATGCTCGGCGGCACCGCGTACGGCACGGCCGGCGCCGAGGTGGTGATCGAGGAGTTCATGCGTGGGGAGGAGCTCTCCGTCTTCGCGCTCACGGACGGCACGGACGTAGTCGCCATGCTCCCCGCGCAGGACCACAAGCGCATCGGCGAGGGGGAGACGGGCCCCAACACCGGGGGGATGGGCGCCTACGCGCCGGTCTCGCTCGCCACGCCGGAGTTGATCGAGCGCATCGAGCGCGACATCCTGCGACCCACCGTCGCGGCGATGGCGGAGGAGGGGCGCCCCTTCCGCGGCCTGCTGTACGCGGGGCTGATGCTGACGGAGAGCGGGCCCCGCGTGGTGGAGTTCAACTGCCGCTTCGGCGACCCGGAGACGCAGGTCGTCCTCCCCCTGCTCCGCTCGTCGCTGCTGGAGCCGCTGCTGGAGATCGCGCGCGGCGGGAGCATCGCGGGCGCGCGGCTGGAGTGGGACCCCGGCGCGGCCGCGACGACGGTCCTCGCCTCCGCCGGCTACCCGGGCGACTACGCGTCGGGCCTCCCGGTTACGATCCCGGCCGCGCTGGAAGCGGGGGGTGACGTGATCGTCTTCCACGCGGGCACGCGCGGTGAGGACGGCGCGCTGCTGACCGCGGGTGGGCGTGTGCTGGCCGTCACCGCGCTGGCGCCCACCGTCGCCGCGGCGGCGCGGCGGAGCCGGGAGGCGGCGGAGCGGATCGCGTTCGAGGGGAAGCAGCTCCGCCGCGACATCGGGTGGCGGGAGGTGGCGCGGGCGGGAGGCGGGCGTGCCTGAGCTTCCCGAAGTCGAGACCATCGTCCGCGACCTGGCGTCATCGGTCCCCGGCCGCACCATCCGCGACGTCGAGGTCCTCCACGCGAACCTGATCGAGGGCGAGAGCGCCGCGGAGTTCGCGCAGGCGCTGCGCGGACGGCGGATCGGCGGGGTCACGCGGCGCGCCAAGAACATCGTCTTCGACCTGGGACGCGGCGACCGGCTCCTGGTGAACCTGGGGATGACGGGGCGGCTCCTGGTCCCCCGCCGGGGCGACCCACTCCCCACCCACCTCGGTGTGCGGATGACGCTCGGCCGCGGGCGCGAGCTCATCTACGCGGACACGCGGCGCTTCGGCCGGCTCTGGCGGACCGACGACGCGGGGTGGAGCGCATTCGACGGCCGGCTCGGAGTGGAGCCGCTGTCGGACGACTTCACCGCCGAGCGTCTGTTCGAGATGACGCGCCGCTCCCGCGTGGCCGTGAAGACGTGGCTCATGGACCAGGCGCGCGTGGTGGGGGTCGGGAACATCTACGCCAGCGAAGCGCTGTTCCGCGCGGGAGTGGATCCCCGCCGCCCGGCGAACGAGCTGGCCCTCGGCGACGTGGAGCGCATTCGCCGCGCGACCCGGGAAGTGCTGACCGAGGCGATCGAGTTCCGCGGCACCACGTTCCTGGACTATCGCGACGCCAGCGGCAACCGCGGCGAGTTCTACGACCGGCTGCGCGTGTACGACCGCGAGGGGCAGCCGTGCCCGGCGTGCAACCGTCCGCTGCGGCGCATCGTACAGGCAAATCGATCCACTTTTTTCTGCCAAGAGTGCCAGCGGTAAGCCCACCCGGCGAACGGGAGCGTGCCGCCGGCGTCCCTTACGGAGCGCCGAATGCACACCCCGACGACCGAGCCCAGGCTCCGCCCCGCCCGCCGCAAGACGCAGCGCCGCTGGCGCGTACCGCCGGTGCTCACGGAGGGCCCCGATGTGTTCGAGGGCTTGGGAGTGCTGGACGAGGTGCCGGGAGAGGGCGGCGTCGTCCTCTGGCAGGCGCTCCGCGACGCCACCCTCTGGTCCGAGGCGGCTCCCGAGCTCCGCCCCGGCCTCTTCCAGCGCCGCGGTGCGCGTACCGGTGCCTCCCCCGCCCTGCCCGCGGAGCTCGCGCCCGCCGTGCGCGACCTCCACGCGCTCGCCGCCAGCCCCGCCTCGGGCGACCCGGCGCGCATCGCCGCCGCTTGCCGCGCCGTCGCCGGCTGGGCGGACGAGCACGGCCTCCTCTCCACCGCCCTGGCCTTCGCGCAGGCCTCGGCGCTGGCGGACCCGACGGACGCCGAAGCCGCGTGCGAGGTGGCGCGCCTGGCCCGCCGCCGTGCCGAAGAGGCCCGCGCCGAGACGTGGTACCGCCGCACCGTGGCCGTCGCCCGGCAGCGGGGCGACTGGGCCACCTACTCGCGCGCCTTCCTGGGCCTGGGATCGCTCCACGCCAGACGCGGGAGCGTCGCGGCCGCCCGGCGCTTCTACATGCGCGCACTTCGTGCCGCCGACAGAAACACCCTCCGCGAGCTGGAAGGAAGGGCGCTCCAGAAGCTCTTTTCGGTCGCCGCCGAAGGCGGACAGCGGCGCGAGGCGGTGCGCCTGGCCAACTCGGCGCTGGAGCTGTACGGGCCACGCCACCCCCGCACGGCGCGCCTCGCGTTAGACGTCGCGCGCCACTGGGTCGCGGGCGGGCACTTCGGCCGCGCGCTCCCCGTCCTCCGCGCCCTGCGGTTCCACGCGCACGCCGCACCGCTGCGCATCCCGGTGCTCGCCGAGCTGGCCCGCGCCGCCGCCGGCACCCACGACGCCGACGGCTTCATGGACGCCTGGACGCAGGCCTGGGAGGCGGCGCGCGACGAGCCCGGCGCGCCACCGCCGGTACGCGCCATCCTCTCGCTGGCCCGCGCCGCCGCCGCATTGGGCCCCTGGAGCAAGGCCGAATCGGCCGCCCGCCACGCCCTCGCCATCACCGCCGACGCGCGCGGCCGCACCGCCGCCGAGGCGCTCCTCGACGCCATTACCCGCCGAGCGACGCCGACCCTGCCCCCGGCCGCGGAGCCCCCCGAAGTCGCCGCCGCCGCGAACGCCCTCGCCGCTCAGCTCCTTAGCGCGGTCGGCTCATAGCACCTCACCGTTATCCGAAAAAGATGGCCGGCTGTTCCGCCCTTCCGCCAAGCCAGTGCGCGCACTATCTTGCCGCGATTCGGTTTTTGTTCTCCGCGGCCGAGCCCCCGCGTGCCCAAACCCGCCGCACACCCCCTCCGCGACTCCGTGCGTGACGCCCGGAACCTTCCCGGCACCTACCGGTTCCTGGCGGCCGACGGGGAGATCGTCTACGTAGGGAAGTCGAAGCAGATCCGCACCCGCCTCCTCTCCTACTTCCGCGCGCGCCCCCAGGAAAAGGGGTACCGCGTCGTGAACGAGGCGGGATCCATAGCGTGGGAGTACGAGCCGAGCGAGTTCGCCGCGCTCCTTCGTGAGCTGGAGCTGATCAAGCGCTTCCGCCCGCGCCTCAACGTGCAGCACAAGCGCGACGGGCGGTACTCCTTCCTGAAGCTCACCGGCGGGGCCGTACCCAAGCTGGCGGTGGTGAACGCGGTAAGCGACGACCGCGCCGCCTACTACGGCCCCTTCCGCGGCGGGCGCCGGGTGATGGAGGCGGTGCGCGAGCTGAACGACGTGCTGGGCCTGCGCGACTGCGCGCTCACCACGCCCATGCGCTTCTCGGACCAGCCGGACCTCTTCGCCTTCGAGCGCACCCCCGGCTGCCACCGCGCCGAGCTGAAGCTGTGCCTGGGCCCCTGCGCCGCCCTCACCACCCAGGCAGAGTACCGCAAGCGGGTGGATCTGCTGCGCGCCTTCCTCAACGGCGATGCGGACGAGCCGCTGGCCTGGCTCAACGCGCGCATGCTGGCGGCGGCGGAGCGGTGGGACTTCGAGTACGCCGCCGCCGTGCGCGAGCGGATCCGGAGGATGGAGGGGCTCCGCGACGAGTTCGCCCGCCTGCGCGAGGCGCTGGACACCCTCTCCTTCCTTTACCGCGTCCCTTGCGCACGGGGACTGGACCACCGCGTGTACCTGATCCGCCGCGGCACCGTGCGCGCCGTAGTCTCGGCGCCGGACTCGCAGGCGGAGCAGCGGCGGCTGTCCCGGCTGGCGGAGGAGCACTTCGGCCCGCCCGAGCCGAACAGCGCGCTCGTTTCCAAGCACCAGGTGGACGAAATCCTCCTGATCGCGCGCTGGTTTCGCATGAATCCGCGCGAGCTGGAGGCCACCGTGGCACCCGAGCGAGTCGATGCGGTCCCGCTCAGCGCGTGAGATCCGCGCGTGTGGCACACGCGTTGCGCCCGCGCAGGGCCGTTCCGCGTGCGCGCGGCCCCTGACCATCACAGACCAAGGCATCCAGATGCGGAGCACCCTCCGCACCCTGCTCCTCCTCGTCGCGGCCGCGCTCCCGGCGTGCGACGACGCGCGCCCGGAAGCGGCGGCGCTGGCGCCCACGGACAGCGCGGCGCGCCAGGAAGACCCCCGCGCCCTCTACGGCGCCACCAGCGCGGAGAACATCCGCGTCGTCCCGGTGGAGATCGACGTCGCCGACCTCCCGGCGGGGTGGAACGGGATGAAGATCGCCGCCCTCTCCGACTTCCAGCTCGGCCTCTGGCC
>JAUJMI010000160.1 GCA_030446945.1 Longimicrobium sp.
CGCGCCCCGACAGCTCCGGCGCCGGCTCGCGGCTCCCGCGGTCGCGCACCAGCTCCACACCGATCATCATCCCCAGGCCACGCACCTCACCTGCGCGCGGGTGGTCCGCCGTCATCGTTTGCAGGCGCTCCAGCATCCGCGCGCCCGTCTCCGCGGAGCGCTCCACCAGCCGCTCGTCGCGCAGCACGGCGATGGAGGCGAGCGCCGCGGCGCAGCCGACCGGGTTCCCCAGAAAGGTGGAGGTGTGGATCGCCTCGCCGCTGGAGCGGGGCCACGCCTCCATCACCTCGTCGGTGCCGATGCAGGCGGCGAAGGGAAAGCCGCCCGTGAGCCCCTTTCCGACCGCCATGAGGTCCGGCACCACGCCGCTGTGCTCGCACGCGAACCAGCGCCCCGTTCGCCCGAACCCGGTGTAGATCTCGTCCAGGATCAGGAGCATCCCGCGCTCGTCGCAGATCCGCCGCAGGCCGGGGAGGAAGCCGGCCGGCGGCACCACGTCGCCGCCGCGGCCCTGGACCGCCTCCACCAGGATCGCGCCGATCCCCTCCGATGCGGTCCCCGGCGTGTCCAGCAGGTGCTCCACGTAGCGCAACGTTGCGGCGCCGACCTCGTCCGGGTCGCGCCCGAACGGCGAGCGGTAGGCGTACGGATAGGGCGCGAACACCGCGGTGCGCATGAGCTGCGCCGCGAAGGGCGAGCGGAAGTCCTCGCGCCCGGACACCGCGAGCGAGCCGTAGGTGAGGCCGTGATACCCGCCGTGGAAGGCGAGCACCCGCGGCTTGCCCGTGGCGATGGCGGCCGTCTTGAGCGCCGCCTCCACCGCCTCCGCGCCGGAGTTGGCGAGCACGGACCGCGTGAGCCCCCCGGGCGCCATCTCGGCCAGCGCGCGCAGGAGCTCGGCCTTGATTGCGGGCGGGTGAACGTCGCCCATCCCGTGCAGCAGGCGGGCGGCCTGGCGCTGCACCGCTTCCACGATGCGCGGGTGCCCGTGCCCCGCGCCGGCTACCGCGAACGCCGCCGTCAGGTCCACGAAGACGTTGCCGTCCACGTCGCGCACGTTGGCCCCCCGCGCCTCGTCCCAAAAGACGGGGAAGTCGTCCGCCAGGTAGGTGACGTTGGGTGATTCGTAGCGCGCCAGCTCCCCCGCCAGCCGACGCGACTCGGGCCCCGGCGGCGCGCTCGCGAGCGTGGGGAGCTGCGCGCCGAAATCAGGAGAGCCGCTCACGAGCCGGACGCCTCGCGCTCGGTTTCGACGCGGAGAACCTCCGCAAGCTGCGCGCGAAGCGGCGGAGCCTTGGTCATCGCGCGGTGTCCCACACGAGCGCCGGGTCCACGCGGAAGTGTGCATGCGCGAGTACGTCCCGAAACCCGGCGACCCGCCGCCAGTCCACCTCGGGATGTCGTGCACGCACCTCCGGCGGAATGTGCTTCGCCGCTTCCCCCGCGATCTCGAGGGCCCGTTGCAACGCGTACATCGTCCGCCGATCGCGGCTGAACTCATCCTGCGCCATTCCAGAGCAAAACTCGGCGGCACATTCCAGCGAGCGGACCGTGTCGTCCAGAAAGGTGAGCCAGTCACGCGACACGGACGAGCTCCTTCATCACGGCGCGCTCGATGCGCGGATGGAGAGTTCCGGGCGTGACGACGTCCACTGTCGTGGCGAGGAGATCTTCCAGGAAGAACTTCAATTCCATGTAGTTGTCGAACGTCGGATCGCCGCCGAAGTCCACCAGCACGTCGAGGTCGCTCGCCACGGCCGCCTCGTCGCGGGCCACCGAACCGAACAGGTCGACCGACCTCACCCCGAACCGGTCCATCTCGGCGCGGTGCTCGCGCAGGAGGTGGATTACGCGGTCACGGGAAAGCGGCTTCGGCTCCATCGCTCGTCAGTTCGGCCGGTGAGTGGCGATCAGCTTTCATTGGCTAGCGCCGTCTGGAGCGCCGGTACCAGGGCCGGAAGGTCGTTTCGAGCAGTGTCCCAGACCACCTCGAGCTGCACCGCGAAGTATCCGTGCGCGATGATGTTCCGCATCGCGCGCATCTTCGGCCACGGTACCGACGACGCCCGTCGCTGCACGTCGGGGGAGATGCGGCTCGCGGCTTCAATGATGATCATGAAGTTGTGGAGCACGGCATCCACACCCAGTGAGTCGCTCTCGATTCATCGACGTACAGCCTCCACTCTCTAGGCGGCATGCACGGCCTCCGCAAGTATGCGGTCCTTGATGCGCGGCTTCAGTCCGTCGGGCGTGGCCATGTCCACGCGGCACCCGAGGATCTCCGCCAACCGATCCCGGATCTGGATGTACTGGAAGAGGCCCAGTCCCGGCCCGAGCTCCACGAGCACGTCAACGTCGCTGTCCGGGCCCGCCTCGCCGCGCGCGACGGAGCCGAAGATGGAGATTTCCTGGATGCCGAGCGCGCGCAGCTCGTCCATGTGCGCTCGAATCAGGCTCAGCGCCTCGTCCCGATCCATCGTGGTCTGCTCCAGCAATGAGTGGGTCGCTCCTGTGCTCACCAGCAGGAAGAACCGCGCCGCGGCGAGCTAAGCCCGCAGCCTACCGCTCCCCGTTCCCCCATGCCCGTTCCCCACCATCCAGCCAGCGCGTCATGATGTGCCGGTCGTGGGCGACGAAGCCCAGGCGGCGGTAGAGGCGCTGGGCACCGTCGTTCTCCCACGCCACCTCCAGGCGCAGCGCGCGGACTCCCCATGCGGCGCAGGCGGCGGCGGCTTCCTCCACCGCGCGGGCGCCGACCCCGCCGCTGCGGAAGCCTTCGCGCACGTACAGCTCGTCCAGCAGCGCGAACTTCCCCGCGAACTCCAGCGAGAAGCCCAGCGTGACCACCGCGTAGCCCGCCGGCGCTCCACCGTCCTCCACGAACCAGACGCGGCCCAGCGACCGGTCCGCGAGGAGGGCGGCGAGCCCGCCGCGCGCGGCGGACTCGTCCAGCACGAGCCGCTCGTGGAGGTAGAACTCGCGCATCAGCGCCAGGATGCCGTCCTCGTCACCGGGGATGGCGGGGCGCAGGGTGGTCACGCGCGCCCCCCCAGCCATCCGCGCCGCCAGAAGAAGGCGATCAGGCCGAACGTCACCACGCCCATCAGCGCTTCGGCCACGGTCAGCGAGCGAAGCCAGAGGGGGGCGCGGTCGAGGTTCATCCCGTACAGGCCGGTGATGAAGCTCAGGGGGATGAAGATGGCGGAGAAGACGGTCAGCACCTTCATGATTTCGTTGGTGCGGTTCCCCACGCTGGAAAGGTACAGGTCGGTGAGCGATGCGCCCAGCTCGCGGCAGCTTTCCACCAGGTCCAGGATCTGGACGAGGTGGTCCTGCACGTCGCGCAGGTACACCACCGTGCCGGGGGCCACCAGCTCGGACGGCGGCTCGCGCACCAGCGAGCCCAGCGCATCGCGCAGCGGCCAGACGGCGCGCCGCAGCGCCACCAGGTCGCGCCGCACGACGTGGAGCTGGTTCATCGCCTCGCGGCCGGGGCGCCCCAGGATCTCGTCCTCCAGCAGGTCCAGCCGCTCCGCGTACGTCTCCACCACGGGAAAGCAGTGGTCCACCACCGCGTCCAGCAGGGCGTAGGCGAGGTGGTCCGGCCCGGCCGCGCGGATGCGGCCACGCGAGCGGCGGATGCGCTCGCGTACGGGGTCCAGCGGATCGCCCGGGCGCTCCTGGAACGAGACCACGTAGTCTCGCCCGACGAAGATCGACACCTGCTCCAGGTCCAGGTGCGGGCAGAGGCGCACCATGCGCGCGACCAGGAAGAGGTGGTCGTCGAACAGCTCGCTCTTGGTCTGCTGGCCGGTCTGCCCCACGTCCTCCAGCGCAAGGGCGTGCAGGCCGAAGACGTCGCCGACCGCGCGCACCGTGGGGGCGTGGCGCACCCCCTCCACGTTGACCCACAGCACCGGGTACTGTCCGCGCAGCCGCCCCAGCTGGTCCATGCTCTCCACGTCGAACTCGGTCATCTCGTGCGGCCCGTAGGCGAGCACCGACACGCGTGGCGCCACGGCGTTCGGATCCGACAGGAGGGTGCCGGGAGGGGAGCCCGGGGGCGTGTCGGGGCCGTGGAAGGCACCGCGCGCGGCGCTCTTCCCCGCGGCCACGGGGAGGCGCAGGAGGTCGCGGCGCTTCACGCGCGCGGCCCGGCGGTTCGCGGCGTGGCGGGCACGGTCAGCGCGGAAAGACGCCGCCCGCCCCCGAGGCCGCGGCGAGCATCTCGCGCGCGGCGGGCGCGTACATGGCCATCGCCATCAGGCTGCCGCGCTCCAGCCGCAGCTCGCCGCGCATGAGGGCGGAGACGGGATCGGTGTCGCCGGAAAGGACGCGCCCCCAGCTCGCCGCCTCCGCGCGCAGCACGAACGGCGCGGAGGCGCGGTCTTCCGGCGTGGCTATGCGGGTGCCACGGCAGGCGCCCTCGTACAGGTCCAGGAAGACGGCGCGGTCCTCGTCGATCCCCAGCGCGCGATCGGCGCCCATCACCAGCACCACCGCGTCGCGCCAGCCGGCGGCCACGGAGGCGTAGTTGGCTCGCTCGTTGAGCGCCCGGCAGCAGGCGCGGGCCCATTCTGCGGTGAACACCTCGGTCGGCACGGCGGGGCTCCTGGGCGTGTTGCGGTGAGTTCGTGTGGCGCCAACGCTAGCGCGGCGGAGCGGCGCGGTCAAATCACGTGGGGAATTTCCCTACTCGGTGCTGCCGAATGTGGGGAGGAAGCCGTTTCGCAACAGACATTTCCCTATGTTGCGGCGCCGGCGCGCGGGATAGATTATGCGCATCGTGAAGGACGATGGATCGAGAACGATACAGGAGACGCTCACATGCGTAACGCTTTCTACAGGCTGCCGGTTCTGGGGATGATCGTGCTCGCCGCGGCGTGCGGCGGCGGCGAGACCGCCGAGACCACCAACGACACGCCGCAGGGGAGCGCGGCCGACGTGACGCCGCAGGGGTCCAGCAGCACCGCGACCATCACCACCGACGCGCCGAACACCACGGCCACCACGGCGCCGGCGCAGGGCACGGTGCACACGGTGCGGATGACCACCACGCAGGGCGGCGCTTCCGGCACCTTTGAGCCGGCCAACATCACCGTCAAAAAGGGTGATGTGATCCACTACGTGAGCGAGGGGAACGCGGCGCATAACGTGTCGTTCCCGGCCGACCAGAACGCCGGCCAGTCGAACCTCCCGCCCCCGAGCCCGTACCTGACCAACGGCCAGAGCTACGACCTGCAGGTCACGATGGACCCGGGCTCGTACAAGATCCAGTGCGACCCGCACGCGGCGATGGGGATGGTGGGCTCCATCACGGTGCAGTAACCTTTCGCACCCGCAGCACCACGGGGGAGCCACCGAATCCGGTGGCTCCCCTGTTTTTTGCTGGGCGCTCGGCCCTCACCCCCGGCAAACCTGCTGGGAGACGGGGGAGATCGCGTGGATCCGGGCGAGGCCTCAGAATCCTGGAACGCGGGCGCAAATCATCGCGCCCGCCCCTTGCCCCGCCTCCGCCCATGCTCTACCCGCCCATCCCGTGTCCGCCACCGCTCCGCCGCCGGTCACCCAACGCGATGCCTCGTAGGGGCAGGCCTGCGTGTACCTGCGTGTCTGCCCGCGCCTTCCCCCACCCCGACCGCCGCCCCCCGCCCCGACATCTCGCAGGGGCAGAGCTGTGTCTGCGCCCCCTCCTCCGCAACGCCCCCCACCCTCCGCGCGGATGCATGCGCACGCCCTCCCCCAGGTGGTCATTGGGGGAGGCGCAGCGAGGTGACGGTGGGGGGCCCGCCTCACCTCAGACACCGCGCGATCCCCGTCCTGCTGCTGACATCATCCGGCTGTACGCGGATGCGCACGTACAAAGGGACCAGCGACCCGAACACCCCCACCCCGTCGCCGCTGACGCTGGAGATGCGCACCGGGCCGGACGGGTTGAAGCGCCCGCCCCGCACCCCGTTCACGTAGTTACGGTCCGCCGCGGCCACCACCATCTCCGCCACCACGCCATCCGGAAAGCCCGATTGCAGCGCCGTCAGCGCGGCGTTGTCGAACCTGAAGCGGTCGAAGACGCCGAACTCGCTGGGAAGGGCGATGGTGGTGTCGTCTTCGGAGATCGCCAGCCCCACCAGATCCAGCGGGTCCGGAATCTCCGCCTGTATCCCGCCGCGCGCGAGGGCCTGGCGCAGCTCGAAGATGCGCAGGGGCGCGATGTAGCTCCACGCGCTGTCCGAGCGGGTCCACGTCACCGGGAGGATGCGGCCGGGCGGCAGGGCGCACGACGCGGTACGGCGCGCCTCCGCACGCGTGGTGAACGGTAGGCCGGCGAGCGCAAAGGCGCCGGGAACGCGCGTCCGCCCCCGGATCACCCGCCCGTCCGGCGTCTCCACGCGCAGCCGGTACACGGCGCCGGGGCGCACCCAATGCCCTTCGTCCCCCGACGACAGGTAGCAGGTCGCCTCCACCGATCCGGGTTCCTCCTCGAAGTAGCCGGCGGGGACGCGGAAGCACTCCTGGCCGGATTCCTGGAAGGCGATCGCGCGCCCGCCCGCCGTCGTAACGGTGACGCGGGCGCCCGGAACGCCGCGGACATCGCGCCCGTCCAGCGAGCGGTGCAGGACTACCGCCTGCAGCGGGGTGTCGGTGCGCAGGACCGCCTCCACCGCCACCACCTCCTCGCCCGCGGGGAGGGTGACGTCGGCCAGCGTGCAGGCGCCCGCCAGCAGGAGCGGCACCAGGCGCAGGCAGGTTGTACCGCGTTCGAAAAGAAGCAAGTGGAGCCCGGTGTGAAGGGAGCGCGCGCGCCGTCCGGAGCGGCACGAACCGTACCCCACAGCGATCCGCCGGGCCGCGTGCGCCTGCTACAGTTGCAGAGTTGGCCCGGTCCCTGCAACTGATGGGGTGCAGAACACAACGGGGCGGGCCGGGTTGCAGGAACGTAAGTCTTTGGTTAAATTGGAGTTACGTGAACTGCGCGGGTCGCACGGCACTTGACGAACATCAGGAGAGAGCGAATGCGTGTCCTCAAAACAGCACTGGTGGTGTCCGTTCTGGTGGGCGCAGCGGCGTGCGGGCGCGATACGGCGCCGAAGGCCGCCGCTCCCTCCAGCGACCTGACCTGGCTGGACAGCCTGGGCGTCTCGGACGCCGCGGTGAAGACGGTGGCGCCGGCGGCGGCCTCGCCCACGGAGCTGGGGCTGGCCGCGAGCGACTCGGCCGCGCCGGTGCTGGCGGCCGCGGCTCCGGCCAGGGCGCCGGAAGCCAAGTCCGCCAAGTCGAGCACGCGCCGCACCAGCGCGCGCCGCTCGTCTTCCTCCGGCCGGCGCTCCACCGCGCGGAGCTCGGGGAGCTACGGCGGCAGCTCGGGCGGGTACGAGAGCAGCGGCACCTACCGCGCGCCCACCGCGGTGGTGAAGCGCAACACGCGCCGTGACGCCGCCATCGGCGCGGGTGCGGGCGCGGTGATCGGGGCGGTGGCGGGCGGGCGCAACCACCGGGTGCGCGGGGCCGTGATCGGCGCCGTCGCGGGGGGCGCCGCGGGCGCCATCATCGGGCACCACGTGGACAAGAAGACCGTCTACGTTCCGTAAACCGCGGGTGTGGACGGAGAGCGGCGGGGGGGGGGGCGGCCGGCGCGGCCGGCGGCGGGGTGGGCGCCACGCCCGCGTTGCGGGCGCGGGGGGAGGGGGGGGGTGGGGTGG
>JAUJMI010000161.1:0-3427 GCA_030446945.1 Longimicrobium sp.
GCCGCGGGGGCGCGCCCTCCGTTTTTACCCTCACCCCCGCTCGTCACCTCGCTGCTCGCGTGGCGCAGATCCCTCGTAGGGGCGCGATTCATCGCGCCCGCGTCCGACGCCGCTCCGTCGCCCCTCGCGCACACCGATTCCTTGTAGGGGCAGACCCGCGTGTCAGCCCGCCCTTGCCCCCGCCGCGACCCGACCCCGCGTGGCTGCCCGTGCCCGCCTCCACACGGCCCCGTGCATCACGCGCGGATCGATCCCGTGCACCCCTGCGCCAGGCAGCTTTGGGGAGCGGCAGCGAGGATCGAGCGGGGAGAGGCCCGCGGCGCCGGTCGCACCGACGTTCCCCGTTCCCCTACCTCCGCACCACCCCGCCGTCCATCTCATCGATCTTCGCGGACGACGCCGGGCGCTCGCGCTGCAGCCGCGCGGCGGTGGTCTCGGCGGTGCGCATCGCGCGCAGGAGGTTGCCGCCGATGACCTTGCGCACGTCCGCGTCGGAGTAGCCGCGGCGGAGGAGCTCGACGGTGAGGTACGGGAAGCGTGAGACGTCGTCCAGTCCCACGGGGAGCGAGGTGACGCCGTCGTAGTCCGAGCCGATCCCCACGTGGTCGATCCCCGCCACCTTGGCGATGTGGTCGATGTGGTCCGCGATGGTGGCGATGTTGCCGCGCGGGATGGGGTTCTGGCGCTGCCAGTCGCGGTAGGCGCGCTGCGCGGCCTGCGGATCGTTGGGGTGCTGCTCCCGGAAGCGGCGCTGCACGTCGAACATGTTGCGCATGGCGGCCGCGGCGGCCGGGTCCACGAAGCCGGAGTAGAAATTCACCATCACCAGCCCGCCGTTCGGCTTCAGCAGCCGCAGCACGTCGTCCGGCACGTTGCGCGGGTGGTCCGCCAGCGCGCGCGCCGAGGAGTGCGAAAAGATCACCGGGGCGGCCGAGACGCGCAGCGCGTCCTTCATGGTGGCCGGCGAGACGTGCGACAGGTCCACCAGCATCCCGAGGCGGTTCATCTCGCGGACCACCTCCTCGCCGAAGCGGGTGAGTCCGTCGTGGCGCGCGGAGTCGGTGGCGGCGTCGGCCCAATCCAGGGTGCTGGCGTGGGTGAGCGTCATGTAGCGCACCCCCGTTCCGTAGAACTGCCGCAGCGCACCCAGCGAGTTCTCGATGGAGTGCCCCCCCTCGATCCCGATCAGCGAGGCGATCTTCCCCTCGCGGTGCGCACGCTCCACGTCGTCGGCGGTGAGCGCCAGGCGCAGGTCGGGCGAGGCGGCGGTCATGCGGTGGATCAGGTCGATCTGCTCCAGCGCCACGCGCGCCGCTCCGCCCTTTGCGAAGTCGGAGGGGACGTAGGCGGCCCAGAAGACGCCGCCCACCCCGCCGGCCCGCAGGCGCGGGATGTCGGTGTGCTGCGCGGGGTTGGAGCGGCGCGGGTCCAGGCGCGCCAGGTCGCCCCCGGCCTTCTCGCGGATCTCCCAGGGGAGGTCGTTGTGGCCATCCACCAGCGGCGTCTGCGCGTGGATGCGGCGGGCGCGGGCCAGGAGGTCGGCCTCGCTCTGCTGGGCGCGCGCGGGAGTGGCGGCGGCTGCCACCCCGAGGGCGGCGGCCGCGAGTGCGGCGTGTCTCATTCGATCGGCGGAAGAAGGGTTCAGCGAGCCAGGCCGCGGAAGACGCCGGCGGTGCGCAGCTCCAGCGCCTGCGAGCGGCCCAGCCACTCCACGTTTGCGATCAGGCGTCGGCGGCGCTGGAAGTTGTCATTCGTCACGGGCGTGGCGGCGAAGTCGTCGGCAAGGTCGGGCGGCACCAGGAGGAGGAAGTCCTCGCGGCGCGGGTCGTTGGCCCCGCCCCATTTGCACTCCGCCGCCGGGATGCGGCCGTTGGCGGCCAGCGCGGCCACGGGCGGCTCCGCGTCGACGTTGGTGCGCACCTGGTACGAGGTCGGCTGCGCGCAGTACAGCTCCGCCTTCACCGTCTTGCCGATGGCGGAGGGACCCTGCAGCACCAGCCGCTCGAACCCCGCGGCGCCGAACGCCGCCTCCACGGGGGCGTTGGCGTTCTTCACCGTCCCCTCGGCCGGCGGGGCCACGCTCGGCTCGCCGGGACCGCGTGTCACCATCGGCGCATCGTCGGCGGGGCGGGGCTCGTCGTCGCCGCTCATCCCGCTCCACAGCAGCATCAGCACGAGGGCTCCCGCCACCCCGTACGCGGCATACGCCCATGGGCGGCGCCACGGCGGCGGAGGGGCGCGACGCTCGAGGTTCCTGCGGTCGTTGCCGCGCCGGTCCGAGTCTCGCGGCTGGCGGGGAGCTTCGTTCGGTTGAGTCATGGAGCCGGGTCAGATGCAGGGAGCGCGCCGCCGCGGGCGGGGTGGGTCAGAGCGGGGCCGGAGGCGCGGGGGGCAGGATCACCCGAAATGTGCTTCCCACCCCGGCCGCGGAGGTCGCATCCAGCGCGCCGCCCAGCAGCCGCGCCGCGCGACGCGCGATGGGAAGTCCCAGCCCGGTGCCGTCCTGACGCAGCGTTTCGTCGTTCTCGTCGCGCGCGAGCTGCACGAACTCTTCGAAGACGCGCGCGAGGTCGTCCGGGGCGATGCCGTCACCGCCGTCCACCACCTCGATCTCCATCCCGCCGTCCGGCGCGCGGGAGCAGTTGGCCCACACCGGGGCCCCCTTGCCGAACTTGATGGCGTTGGAGAGTAGGTTGGAGAGCACCTGCCGCAGCCGGCGCGGGTCCGTCCGGATCATGAAGGGCCGGTACGGCGCGGAGACCTGCAGAATGGCGCCGGTGGAGTGCGCCATCGGCCGCAGCGACGCAAAGGTCTCTTCCAACAGCGCCGGCACGTCCACGTCCTCCACCTGCAGCTCCGGCTTCCCCACCTCCAGCCGCGAGATGTCGAGCACGTCGTTCACCAGCTCGCGGAGGTGCCGGGCGGCGCGCTGCGAGCGCTCGATGGCCAGCTCCTGCTGCTCGCCGAGGGGGCCGTAAATGGAGGCCAGGAGGAGGTCGTTGTAGCCCATCACCGCGTTGATGGGGGTGCGCAGCTCGTGGCTCATGTGGGCATAGAAGCGGTTGCGCGCCGAAAGCGCCAGCTGCAGCTCGCGGGTGCGCCGCTCCAGCTGGTGGTTGAGCTGCATGAGCTGCTCCTGCCCGCCGTGGAGCTCCTGGGTCATCGCCAGCAGCTCCTCGTTCTGCGCCTCCATCTCCTCGTTCTGCGCCTGCAAGGCGCGCGAGAGCTTGGCGTTCTCGTTCAGCTCCCGCTCCAGCTCGTCCAGCGCGCGCCCCAGGCGCCCCTTCTCCTTGGCGAGCTGCCGCTGCGTGCTGGCCTGCTCCGAGTGGACGGAGGCGAGCTCGTCGTGCAGCATCTCCGGCCGCGGGTCGCGAGGCGACTCCACAAGCCAGAGCCGCGGGCTGGCGGGGTCCTCGTCCCACACGGG
>JAUJMI010000161.1:3527-7651 GCA_030446945.1 Longimicrobium sp.
GCCTCCAGGCGAGTGCCCTGCAGTCGACGGCCGAGCAGCGCGTCCAGGAGCCCGTTCGAGTCCAGCACCACGCCGTCCGCACCCAGCTCCACCACCGCGCCGGGGAAGGCGCGGAGGGCCGGGTGCATCCCCTGCCCTGTGCGGAAGCTCATGGGAACCTCTCCTTCAGCGTACGCGCCGCTTCCACCGCGTCGGTGGCGGTGAAGTCGGCGCCGAGCCGGGTGGCCAGCCCGGGATCGTCGTGGAAGGCGCGCCCCCCCACCGCGATGAGCGGCGCGAGCTCGCCCAGCTCGCCGCGCAGCGCCTCGACCGCCGCCTGCACCCGCGCCAGGTGCGGGGTGATGGAGGCCGAGAGCGCCACCACGTCCGGCTTGCGCGTGCGCACCATCTCCACCAGCTCGGGGATGGGGACGGTGGCTCCCAGGAAGAGGGTGTCCCACCCCTCCATCTCCAGCACGTCGCACAGCATGCGCAGCCCCACCTCGTGCCGCTCCGCGTCCGCGCAGGCGGCGATCAGCAGGCGTCCCGCGCCGTCGACCGCGGCGAAGAGGAGCTCGTACAGCCGCGCCATCGCCGCCTCGGTGATGGCGGTGGCCAGGTGCTCGTCCGCCACGCTGATCCGGTTCGCCTCCCACAGCCGTCCTATCTGACGGAGGACGGGCTGGAAAACGTCCAGGTACAGCTGCCGGAGGTGCACCCCCTCGGCGAGCGCCTGGTCCACCACGCCGAACGCCGCGCGCCGGTCGCCGGCGAGCACCGCGGCCAGGTAGCGCCAGCGGACGCCGGCCAGCGCCCCCTCCGCGTGCTCCTGCGGCTCCGTACCGGCTGCGGTGGATGACGCCATGCCCTTTCGACGGCTCCGGCGCGTGCGCCGGAAAGGTGATGGTCCCGCCCTGGCGGAGCCGGCGCCGGACGTTCGGCAGAGATAGCCGCGTAGCCGCCCGCGCGCAAGCACCGCGCGCTCCGCTAATCCCCCGCCCACTCCGCCAGCGCCAGCGCGCTCACGGCCACGGTGGCGCGGATCCCGCCCGTCCTCACCAGCTCCCGCGCCCGCTCGCGCGAGACGGTCAGCACCCGGATATCCTCCGCCTCGTCCAGGTCGGTGGGCGCGGTGCGCCGTGCGTTGGCCACCGCTACCACGTACACGCGGATCGTCTGCCACGACGGGTTCAGCTCCAGGCACCCGATGACGCGCGGGTCGTCACCCTCGTAGCCGGTCTCCTCGCGCAGCTCGCGGAGCGCCGCGTCCAGGGGGCTCTCCCCCTCGTCCATGAAGCCGCTGGGCGTCTCCATCGTCACGGTGCGCAGCGCGTGGCGGAACTGCTCCACCATCACCACCTCGCCCTCCGCCGTCGTCGCGACTACGGTGACGCCGTCCGGCGAGACGGCGACGTTGAACTCCTCCACCTTCCCCGTGCGCGGCGAGCGGGCCCGGTCCGTCCTCACGTAGAAGACCTCGTAATCCTCCCGCTCCTGGCTCTCCAGCCGCTCCCACTCGCGCGGGCGCCCCTCCTTCCCTTCCGCCATCGCTCCCCCCGGTAGCCCGTTTACGGGGCGCGCAATTGCAAGCGGCACGCCAGGATAGACGGCTTCGGCGCTCACGGCTCGGTGGCCGGCCTCACCCCTCCGTGCGCCCCTGCGAGCCGCAGCCCCCACTGCATCGCGGGGCCGATCGTGAAGGCGAAGATCAGCGTCCCCACCCCCACCGGACCGCCCATCCACCACCCGAAGCCGAGCGCCGCCAGCTCCACCAGCGTCCTTACGCGGCGCACGGGCCAGCGGGTGCGGTCCACGAGGCCCAGGATCAGCCCGTCGCGCGGCCCCTTCCCCAGCCCCGCGCTGATGTAGAGCCCGGTCGAAAGTCCGCACACGACGACCGCGACGGCGTAGAAGAGGAAGCCCCACGCGTACGACGGCGATTCGGGTACCAGGGGGTGGAAGAGGTCGATGAACCACCCGATCAGCCCCATGTTGGCGAGCGTCCCTACGCCGGGGCGGATGCCGATCGTCCACGAGAACGCCACGATGGCGATCCCCACCACGATGCTCGCCATCCCCAGCGTGATCCCGGTCTGCCCCGCGAGCCCCTGGTGGAAGGCGTCCCAAGGCCCCAGCCCGAGCCCGCTCTTCACCATCAGGTCGATGGCCGCGCCGAAGCCCATCAACCCCACGATCAGCCGTGCCCACGCCCTCGGCGAGCGAAGCCGGGCCTGCGTCTCGGGATCGGGTGCCGCCACCTGCGTCATCGGGTGCTCGCCGCTTGCGGATGGAAAGGCCGCCAATCTGCCGCCCCGCGCCCGCCCGCGCCAGCCGCCCCCGGCGCGGGAAATGCACGATCCGCCCGCCCAACGCCCAACCGGGAGACGAGCGCATGTTCAAGGTCCGCGTGGTGAAGTCGGTGTACGACCAGTCGGAGCGGTACGTGGGTCAGGTGGGCGAGGTGATCGGCCACTGGGGCCCGGACAACAGCGAGAGCGGCCGCGAGGGCCACATGGTCCAGTTCCCCGACGGCACCGTGGTCGGCCTGTCGGAAGACGAAATCGAGGCGGTGACGGGGGAGGCGGCGGGGGAGTAGGGTGGCGGCATGCCCCGGCAGGCCCCCACCCCGCTCGTCACCTCGCTGCCCTCCCCCAAAACAACCTGGGGGAGGGGCGTTACGCACGCGTCTGCTCGTGGTGCACAGGTCTCGTAGGGCGCGATTCATCGCGCACCCTCCTGCCTGGCGCGACCGCCGCCCTTCACACCGTCACCGGCAGGGGCGGACCTGCGTGTCCGCCCGCCCTCGCCCCGCCTCGTGACCACGCCCGACGTACCGAAACCTCGTAGCGGCCGCAGTGCCCCTCCCCCCGCCAAGACGCGCCGCACGCGCCGGGGTGAGGGCCACCGCGCGCATCGTCACGACGTGGGTGCTACACGGCGCCCCGCGAGGCCGCGCGGCGGCTGTTCCACAGGTAGTACACGGGCACGCCCAGCAGCACCAAAAAGAGCCCCGCGAATGAGAACTGCGGCCTCGCGACCAGCAGGAGAAGCGCGATGAACAGGGCGGAGGCCATGTACAGCGCCGGAACTACCGGGTAGCCGAAGGCGCGGTACGGGCGCTCCATCTCCGGGCGCCTGATGCGCAGGGAGAAGAGCGCCACCATCGTCAGCACGTAGAAGATCAGCGCCGCGAACACCACGTAGTCCAGGAGCTGCCCGTACGAGCCGGTCAGCGTCAGGAACGCCGTCCAGATCCCCTGCACCAGGAGCGCCCAGGTGGGCACGTGCGCAGTGGGCGACAGGCGACCGGCGGACTCGAAGAAGAGCCCGTCGCGCGCCATTGCGTAGTACACGCGGGCGCCGGCCAGGATCAGCCCGTTGATACACCCAAAGGTGGAGATCAGGATCGCGGCGGCCATCAGGTAGAGGCCCGTGTCGCCCAGCATCTCGCGCAGCGCCAGGGTGCCGACGCGGTCCTCGGGGGCGTTCTGGATGGCAGAGAGGCGCAGCACCATCAGGTACGCCAGGTTCGCCAGCAGGTACAACCCCGTGACCAGGCCCGTCCCCAGCGCCAGCGCCAGTGGGAGGTTGCGCTGCGGGTTCTTCACCTCCGCGGCGGCGAAGGTGACGTTGTTCCACGCGTCCGACGAGAACAGCGACCCCACCATCGCCCCGCCGAAGGCCAGGAGCACGGCCGGGAGCACCAGGTTCATCCCCAGGAACGAGGTGGTGCGGGGGCCGCTGACGGTATCCGCCCACATGAAGTTGAAGTTGCTGCCGATGGCCCCGGCGTTGCGCCCGATCGTGAACGCCAGCAGGATCAGCCCCAGCAGGGCGCCGGCCTTGGCGAAGGTAAAGGTGTTCTGGATCCACTTCGCCTCGCGCAGCCCGCGCATGTTCACCGCGGTGAGCAGCGCGATGACGGCGATGGCGACCACACGCTGCCAGCTCAGCCCCAGCTCGATCGTGCCCCCCGGCACCGGGACCTTGCCGAACGACGCGAACAGCGTGGGCGAAACGGCGGGGAGGAAGACGCCCAGGAATCTGGCGCACGCCACCGCCACGGCCGCGATGGTCCCCGTCTGGATCACCAAAAAGAGCGTCCACCCGTACAGGAAGCCGGGGAGGCGCCCCAGCCCCTCGCG
>JAUJMI010000162.1:0-5872 GCA_030446945.1 Longimicrobium sp.
GTGCGCTCCTTCCCCTCCAGGAACTGGATGTCGTCCACCAGGAGGAGGTCCATCTGCCGGTACTGCCGGCGGAACTCCGCCATGCACCCCTCCTGGATGGCGCTCACCAGCTCGTTGGTGAAGCGCTCGGAGGAGAGGTACATCACCTTCTTGCTGGGGTCGCGCTCCAGCATGGCGAAGCCGATGGCGTGCATCAGGTGCGTCTTGCCCAGCCCCACCCCGCCGTAGATGAAGAGCGGGTTGTAGGTGCGCGCCGGCGCCTCGGCCACCGCGTGCGCCGCCGCGGCCGAGAGCTGGTTGTTGCTGCCGACCACGAAGCGGTCGAAGGTGTAGCGCGGGTTGAGCGGCGCGGAGGGGCGGCCGCTGGGGGCGGCGGGCGCTTCGGCCGGGCGCGCCGCCGGGGCGGGCGCGGCCGCGGCGGGGGCCATCGCCGCCGGCGGCGGCACGTTGGCGGGGCGGCCGGCCCCGTTGAACTGCACGCTGAGCGTGAAGCGGCGCCCGAACAGGTGCTCGCCGATCCCCGTGAGGAGCTCGGCGTACTTGTCTTCCACCCAGTCCACCGCGAACGGGTTGGGAGTGGAGACCACCAGCAGGTCCTGAGAGATGGCGACCGCCTGGGTGGGCTGCAGCCAGGTGCGGAAGGCCTGCTCGGGGAGAGCCTGCTTCGCCCCGTCCAGGATCCGTGTCCAGACTTCTCCCGCGGAAAGCTCCATGACCTCTTTACAGCGCACGCGACGGGGGTGACGGAAGGACGGGCAACGTAGATGGGGGATGTGGAAAAGTCAAGAAACCGGGGAACGGGGAACGGGGAATGGGGAACGGCCGGCTGGTGCTCGCGGTGGTGCGGTGCGGGGTCGGCCGATCCCCTGCTTGAACGGGCCCTCGCCGCTCTGTGTGCAGCCAGGGCGCGGGGCAGTTCAACCGTTCCCCGTTCACCCGCAGTTGACGAAACCCGCCGCCGCCACTACCTTTACGGTCTTTGCCGCACCCGAACTTGTCCACCGAAGCAGCACCCGAAGGGGTTTTCCGATGAAGCCGACCTATCGTCCGCGCAACCGCAAGCGGACCAACAAGCACGGGTTCCGCGCCCGCATGGCCACCAAGGGCGGCCGCGCCGTACTGAACGCCCGCCGCCGCAAGGGGCGCCACAAGCTGGTCGTCGAGATCGCCGGCAAGTACTAGCCGGGCGCCGGCAAACCCAGCCCCATCGGGTCCGCCGCGGCCGTGAGCGACGAGGGCGAAGGGCGGCAGGGGTTCGGGCTCCCCAGGGAGTCCCGCATCGCGCGCTCCGCCGAGATCCGGCTGTTGTTCCAACGGGGGAAGAGGAGGAAGACGCGTCACCTGGATGCGTTCGTCTCCCCTTCCCCCGCCGCGTTTCCACGCCTGGGGGTAGTGGTCCCCAAGCACAAGCACACCATCGTGGAGCGCAACCGGGTGCGCCGGCGCCTCCGCGAGATCGGGCGCACCGTCGTGCTCCCGGCGCTTCGCAACTCCGGAGCGGCTCTGGACGTACTGGTCCGTGCTCGCCCGGATGCGTACGCCGCGCCCTTCGACCAGCTCCGGGACGAGCTCGCCACCCTGGTGGAGGAACTTTGCTCGCGCGCGCGATGATCGCGGCCATCCGCTTTTACCAGAAGGGGATCTCGCCGCTCAAGCCTCCCGTGTGCCGCTTCATGCCCACCTGCTCGCACTACGGCGCCGAAGCCATCGAGCGCTACGGTGCGGGGCGCGGGAGCTGGCTCCTGGTGAAGCGCCTGGCGCGCTGCCACCCGTTCTGCCGCGGCGGCTGGGACCCCGTTCCCTGACTGCCCCGAACCCGACCGAGCCGTTTTGAACGATCTGAACGAGTCCCGCAAGAACGTGTTCCTGGCGGTGACGCTGGCCCTCGCGGTGCTGGCGCTGACCAACTACCTCTTTCCGCCCCCGCGCCCGGTGGAAGAGCCCGCCCCCCGCCCCGCCGCAACCGCCCCGGCGCCGGCGGTGAGGGCTCCGGCCGCGCTGGCTCCCGGGGGCGTGGCGCAGCCCTTTGCGCCGCGCACCGTGACGGTGCGGTCGCCGCTGTACGAGTACCGTTTCTCCACCCGCGGCGGCGCGCTGACGGGGGCGCAGCTCCTCCGCTTCGCGTCGTACGTGAACCCGGGGAAGGTGCAGCTGGTGCCGCGCGGCGCCAACGACGTGCTGGCGTACCGCGTGGCCGCCGGGCGCGACACGCTGGACCTGCGCTCGCTCGAGTTCCGCCCGAGCGCGGAGCGCATCGAGCTGCGCGCCGGCGGACCGGCCCAGCACCTCACCTTCACCGCGGCGGCGCCCAACGGCGCGCAGGTGCAGGTGCGCTACACCTTTCGGCCGAACGACTACCTGGTGAACGTGGCCGGGCAGATCACCGGGGTCCCTGGGGACGCGCGGCTGCTGACGGGGCTCGGCCCGGGGCTGGCCCTGAACGACGACCGCGAGCACGCCACCGAGCGCGAGATGCAGGTGGCCGCCTGGATCGACGAGGACGTGGAGCGCCTCCATCTGCAAAAGGTGGAAGGCGCGGACACGCTCGCGGGCCCGGCGAAGTGGGTGGGGCTCAAGGACCGCTACTTCCTCCTGGGCGCCGTGGCCGGCGGGGAGAGCGCCTTCGAGCGCATCCTGCTGCGCGACCTGCCTGACGAGCGCTACGCGGGCGAGGGGAAGGCGCGCGAGGCGCCGCGCGCGCAGGTCACCACCGTCCTCCCGCTGGCCGCGAACGGGCGCTTCGCGTTCGACGCATACATGGGTCCGCTGGAGCACGACCGCCTGGTGGGCATCGGGAACGGGCTGGAGGAGGTGAACCCGTACGGCTACCGCTGGCTGCGCCCCATCGTGCGCCCCATCTCGGCCGTCGTCCTCTGGGCGCTGCGCGAGCTCCACGCGCTGGGGCTCTCCTTCGGATGGGTGTTGATCCTCTTTGGCGTCCTGGTGCGCCTGGTGACGTGGCCCCTGAACGCCAAGGCCATGCGCGCCCAGATGAAGAACATGGCCGTGCAGCCGTTGATGCAGGCGCGGATGAAGGAGATCCAGACGCGCTACGCGGACGACCCGCGCGAGCAGCAGAAGGAGATGATGAAGATGTACTCCGAGCTGGGGGTGAGCCCGCTGTCGATGCTGAGCGGGTGCCTCCCCCTGATGATCCCCTTTCCGGTGCTGATCACCCTCTTCTTCGTCTTCCAGAGCGCCATCGAATTCCGCGGCACCTCCTGGGGATGGCTCCCGGACCTGTCGTTGCGCGACCCGTTCTACCTCCTTCCGCTCTTCCTGGTGGCGTCGATGTTCGCGCTCCAGTACGTGAGCACGAAGATGAGCGGGATGGAGCAGAACGCGCAGACGAAGATGATGATGTACACCATGCCGGTGATGATGGGCGGGTTCTTCCTCTTCATGCCGTCGGGGCTGAACCTGTACTACGCCAGCACCAACGTGGCCTCGCTCCCGCAGCAGCTCTTGATCGCCCGCGAGCGCCGCCGCGCCACCGAGGCCCAGAAAGCCGAGGAAGCCGCGAAGGTCAAAGCCGCCGCCAAGCCGGCCGCCCGCGCCAGGCGCCGCTGAGGACGCGCTCGGGTCGCCGATATCGAGAGCGCCCGCCCCGGCATCCGGGGCGGGCGCTTTGTTCAGAGCGGGGTGGAGAGCTACTTGCGCGGGTTCTGCCTCCTTTCCCGCAACGTGATGAGCGTGCTGATGGAGATCGCGATCGCGTTGAGTTCGGTGTCGGAGATCGTCTCTGGCTCCCAGGAGCGGCGCGCGGTGCCGGCGGTTGTGCCCGCGGCCCCACGAGCCAACCTCTAGCGCCCGACGCGCATTGAACCGCAGATGCGAACCAGCCCCATCCGCACATCACCGCTATGAGCGCATCACCTCTGCGTGACGACACGATCGCGGGCATCGCGACGGCGCAGGGACGGGGCGCGGTGGCGCTCCTGCGCGTCACGGGTCCGGGCGCGCGCGACGTCCTCCGCCGCGTGGCCCCCGGGCTGGGCGACGCGCCGGCGGTGCGGGTCCAGCGGCTGGCGGCGCTGCGGCATCCGGAGACGGGGGAGCTGCTGGACCGCGGCCTCGTCTCCTTCTTCCCTGCCCCAGGGAGCTACACGGGCGAGGACACGGTGGAGATCGCCACACACGGCGGCGTGCTGACGCCGCAGCTGGTGCTGGACGCGCTCCTGGCCGCCGGCTGCCGCCCCGCCGAGCCCGGGGAGTTCACCCGCCGCGCTTACCTCAACGGCAAGCTGGACCTCCTGCAGGCGGAGGCGGTGCTGGACCTGATCGACGGCCGCTCCCGCGCCCTGCACCGCGCGTCCATCCACCAGATGGAGCGCGGCCTCTCTCGACGCGTCGAGGAGCTGCGCGAGGCCATCATCGGCGCGGAGGCGCTGATCGTCTACTCTATCGACTTCCCCGAAGAGGACGAGCCCCCCGTCCCACCCGCCCGCATCCGCGCCGCCGTGGAGGACGTGCTCGCCCGCATCACCCGCCTCCTCGCCACGGCCCCCGAGGGCGAGCTCCTGCGTGAGGGCGCGCTGACCGTACTCGCCGGGCGTCCGAATTCCGGTAAATCATCGCTCTTCAACGCGCTGCTCGGGACGGAGCGCGCCATCGTCACCGAGGTCCCCGGCACCACGCGCGACGCCCTGGAAGGCACCCTCACCCTCGACGGTTACCCTTTCCGCCTCGTCGACACCGCGGGCCTGCGCGAAACGTCCGACCCGGTGGAGGGGATCGGGATCGAAGTGGCGCGCCGCTACCTGGCCGCCGCGGATCTGGTGCTCTTTTGCGCGGAGGCCGGCCGCGCCCTAGAGCCTGAGGAAGTCGCGTTCCTGGACGGCCTGGACCCCGCGCGCACGGTGCTGGTGCGGACCCAGGCGGACCGGATGGGGAACGGGGTACGGGGAACGGGGAACGGGGTGCCCGGAGAGGTGCTCGTCTCCGCGCCGGAGGGGACAGGCTTGGGCGAGCTGCGGGAGGCGCTTCTGCGCCGCGCATTCGGGGGGATCCTGGGCGAGCCCGGCGAGGCGCCGCTGGTCACGCGCGAGCGCCACGCCCGCGCCCTCCGCGCCGCCCGTGACGAGGTGCAGGGCTTCCTGGACGCGCAGGCGAACGGCGTCCCGATGGAGTACGCGGCCACCCATCTCCAGACCGCCGCGGCCGCGCTCGAAGACCTCGTCGGCGCCGTCACCGTGGACGACGTGCTCGCACGCGTGTTCGGCGACTTCTGCGTGGGGAAGTAGCCGCGCCGGATCCGCCACGTGAAGCACAAGATCCCCCGACGCGGACTCCGGGCCCCCGGCGTGCGGAGTCAGCCCCGGGCGTTCGGGTCCTTTCGGCCGCCACAGAAGGGCAAAACTCCCAGAATCGCGTTCTGCCGCGCGTGAGAGGCCACAAACGTCCCGCTGGTCTCCCCCAGGCGAGATCGCGCGGCAGAGCGCCATTGTGGAGGCGGGTTCTTCGGGATATCTACGGGAGTCTAGCGGAGGATCTGGAATCCTCCCCCATAGGAGGCGAGATCGACGGCGATGGGCTCTACTGCGTCCACCTGCGCGCCGGGGGGGCCGGACGAGAGGCGGCGGCGAAGCTCGTCGAGCGCCGCCGCCTCTCCGCGTGCCTGCACCTCCACCGAACCGTCGGCCGCATTCCTCACCGTCCCGTGCAGGCTGAGCTGCCGCGCCTGGAGCCGGGTCCACCAGCGGAACCCGACCCCCTGCACCCGACCGCTCACCCGGAAGGCGGCCTCCGGCATCTCTCAGTACTGCGACTGCCCGCCCGAGCGGCCTCCGCCGCCGCTCCCGCCGCCGGAGCGCTGGCCTCCCTGGCCTCCGCCCTGCGACCGCTGCTGGCCGCCGCCCTGCTGGCCGCCGCC
>JAUJMI010000162.1:5972-7604 GCA_030446945.1 Longimicrobium sp.
CTCCCTGGCCTCCGCCCTGCGACCGCTGCTGGCCGCCGCCCTGCTGGCCGCCGCCCTGCTGGCCGCCGCCGCCCTGGTCCCCGCCACCCGCGCCGCTGAGCACGCTGCTCAGCACGTTCCGCAGGAAGGAGTTGGCGAAGCCCTCCGGCCGCCCCGCCGTGTCCAGGAAGCCGCGGGCGCCCTGCGAGACCCCGGAGCTGAGGCCGGCCATCAGCGCGCCGCGCAGCTCCTGCCGCGCGCGCGCCGCCGGCGAGTTGGGGCGCGTGCTCGCGTTGGTGCCGCCCGCCACCAGGAAGCCGACCGCGAATGCGACGCCGAGCGCCGGAAGCGGGTTCTCCTGGAGCCGGGCGATGACGCCGCGCCCCTCGAGCGCGCTGTTGGCCCGCTCGCTCAGGGCGCCCAGCCGCCCGCGCGCCGCCGACGCCGCGCCGCTCGCCTGCTCGCGAACCGTCTCCGCGGCCCCGCTCACGCGGTCGCGCACGCCCCCGCCCTGCCCGCCCTCGGAGCCGGCGAAGCCGATGCCGGAGTAGTCGTCGCGCTGGCCGCCGCTGTGGAGGCCGCTGTGCACCTCACCCGAGCCGGAGCGGTCGCCCATCGCCTTGGAGCCGGTGGTCCCCGCGTTGATCCCGGCGGAGTCGCGGTTGGAGCCGCCCGTGCCCCCGTAGCCGGCGCCGCTCATGCCAGGTCCCTGCGAACCTGATTGATCTCGCTCTGCGCCCATTGCTTATCCTCCTTGAGAGTGTCGATGGTCCGCGCCGGGGTAAGGCTGTCATGCTTGAGCCGCTTGAGGGCTCCCATGGCCAGCACCCCGCCAATGATCAAAAAGAGCAGCCCCACGATCAGCGCGCCGGCCCAGTACTCGTTCAGCGCATCGCCGATGACCAGCACCAGGAAGAGGATCAGCACCAGCAAGCCGACCAGCGCCACGCCACCCCCGACGGCCACCATGGTGGCGTCGCGCGCGGCGGCCTTGAGGTTCTGGGCCATCTCCGCCTTCGCCAGCGCCATTTCCTGGCGGACCAGCGTGGCGCTGTCCTGGGCCAGCTGCCGGAAGAGCTCCCCCAACCCCGGCTCGTTCTCCATCCGCCCGGAAGCGCCGTCAGCCCCGGTGGTGGTGGTGGTGCGCGTCACGTTGATTTCGTCCGCCATGCTCGCCTCCCTCAGCGAAGGACCTTGCCGACCACGAACCCCGCGACGCATGCCGCCGCCAGGGTCGACAGCGGCCGTGCCGCGACGATGCGGCCCAGGTCGCGCTCGAGGGTTTCGACATCGTTGTCGCGGAAGAAGCGGGCGAGCGCCTCGATGGTGTCCGCCGCACTGTGCCCCAGCGTCCCCGCGCGCGCGCCTACGCCACGATTGGGAACGCGATCGGCCATGTTGTCGATCTGCTCCGCCACCTGCTCCAGCCGCTCGGCCGCCTGGTCGAGCATCTCGTCCGCGCGGTCCTGCACCTGGCTCAGCGTCTCCTTGAGCCCGCCACCGCCCTCGCCAGCGCCAGAGAGCCGGTTCGCCTGCGTGGCCGTCCCGCCGCCGGTGGAGCCGCCTGCGGCACCGCCGCCGCCCGACGTACCCCCCGTCGCGCCGCCGCTGGACCCGCCGGTGCTGCCCGAGCCCGCCGTGCCGCCGCCCGTG
>JAUJMI010000163.1 GCA_030446945.1 Longimicrobium sp.
CGAGCGGGGGTGAGGGCTACGCCTGCCCCATCCGGCGCTTCAGCTCGGCGAGCCGGTCCTCGACGCTGGGGGGCGGCGGCGGTGGCGGCGCGCCCGCGTCGGAGGCGAGGTCGTTCAGGGCCTCGGCGTAGGCAGTGTCGGAGGCGATGCGCTCCTCCATGCGCGACATGTCGTCGAGCGGGTCGGAGGCGCCGCGGCGGCCGGCGGCGTCCAGGGCGGCGTGGGCGCCGCGGCGGCGGATCTCGGCCACGAGGATGAAGCGGTTCGCGTCCGCCTCCTTGTAGCGCCGCATCATCTCCTCCGCCTCGGCGCGCCGAAGCTGGAGCTCGGCGCTCGCGGCGCGCAGCTTCTCCTCCAGCACGACCGCGCGCTGGCGGTGGCGCTCCGCGAACTCCTTCGCCACGCGCGCCGTCTCTGCGTCGTCGATGCGCTCGGCCATGCCGCCGCGGCGCACCGCGTCGTCCAGGGCGCGACGCTCGCGCTCCAGGTCGGCCGTGGTGCCCTGCACGTTCTTCTCGTAGAGCGGGAGGGCGGCGCGGGCCCGCACCATCTCGCGGCGCATGGAGGCCAGCAGCCCCGCCACCTGGTCCTCCGGGTCGCGGCGCGCCGTCTCCTCCAGGAAGGCGCTCCAGGTCTGCGCGAACAGTCTCTTCAGGTCGTCCAGCATCGGCGAGGGGGAGCGGGGGTGGCCATGGCGCGGGTCCGGGAATGTCGGGGCGCGGGGGGCGGCGGGGCAAGGGGTTGGCACGCGCGAGGTTGCAGCCCCTTGGGCCTGATCCTTGCCTTGACCGGCTTTCCGACGACCACCCGAGGATTCCCATGGCCAAGACCGAACCGGTTCCCGTACGCCTCCCCCGCATGGGGAACCTGTCCAAGGAAGAGCAGAAGTCCATCACCCACGGCGGCTTCTGGATCCAGGAGGCGGAGCGGGAGATCTACAAGCGCGCGCTGGCGGCGCTGAACGAGGCGGGGGTCCCGTACGTGGTCGCCGGAGCGTACGCCATCTACGAGCACACCGGCATCTACCGCCAGACCAAGGACCTGGACCTCTTCTGCGAGCCGGAGGCGGTGATGCAGGCGATGAAGGTCCTGCGCAAGGTGGGCTTCCGCAGCCGGCTGGAGCAGGGGCACTGGCTGGCCAAGGCGCTCGACGATCCATACTTCATCGACATCATCTACGGAATGGGGAACGGGCTGGCGCTGATCGACCGCGACTGGTTCCAGCACTCGTCGCCCGCCATCCTGGCCGCCACCCCCGTGCGGGTGGCGCCGGTGGAGGAGCTGATCTGGCACCGGCTCTTCATCAGCGAGCGCCACCGGCACGACATGGCCGACATCGCGCACCTGATCCTGTGCAAGGGGCACCTGATGGACTGGCGCCGCCTGATCGACAAGACGGGCGAGCACTGGCCGCTCCTCCTGTCACAGGTGATGATGTTCCGCTACGTCTATCCCGGCTACAGCGACCAGGTGCCATCGTGGGCGCTGGACGAGCTGCTTGAGAACGCGCGCTCCGCGGCAAAGAACCGCCCCGCGGAGGGCGACGCGCACGACGTGACGCGCGGCACCCTGATCTCGCGCTTCTCCTTCACCATTGACGTGAACGAGTGGGGCTTTCACGACCAGCGCGAGGAGCTGATCCGGCGCATGGAGAAGCACCCCGCCGTCACGGCGCTGGTGGAGAGCGACCTGTGGGACGAGCGCGCGTCGGCCGAGGAGAAGGCAAACGACGACCCGGAGGAGGGCGACGGATGACGGTTCCGGCTACACGCGGCACGGACGGGCGGCCCGCGGAGCGGCGGCGCAGGACCGACCCACGCCCCGGCGTGGTGAGGATCGCCGCCGTCGGCGACTTCCACTGCGGCGAGGAGGACGTGGGGAAGTACCGCGAGCAGTTCGCGCGCGTCAACGACGACGCCGACGTCCTGCTGCTGGCCGGCGACCTGACGCGGCGCGGCACCCCGCCCGAGATCAAGGTGGTGCTGGGCGAGCTGGCGGACGTGCGCATCCCCATCCTGGCCGTCCTCGGCAACCACGACCACGAGAGCGGCCGCGTGGAAGAGGCGAAGGCGCTCCTCCGCTCGCGCGAGGGGCTCCACCTGCTGGACGACGAGCCCTTTGAGCTCAACGAGCACGTGGGGATCGCCGGGGTGAAGGGCTTCATGGGCGGCTTCGGCCGCTGGACGCTGACGGCGTTCGGCGAGGCGGACACCAAGGCGTTCGTGGGCACCACCATCGAAGAGGCGCAGCGGCTGGAGTTCGCGCTGCGCCGCCTGGCGACGCCGGTGCGGGTGGTGCTCCTCCACTACTCGCCCACGCTGGACACGGTGATCGGCGAGCCGGAGACGATCCACGCCTTCCTGGGGAACGACCGCCTCGCGGAGCCGATCGACCGGTTCGGCGCGTCGGTGGTCTTCCACGGCCACGCGCACCACGGCACCTTCCGCGGCAAGACGGCGGGCGGGGTGCCGGTGTTCAACGTGTCGCTCTCGCTGGTGCGCCAGGAGGGTGTGGGGGAGATGTACTACGTCTACGAGGTCGCCGTCCCGGAGGACGCCCCGCGCGAGGCTCCGGCTACGATGGAGCCCGCCCCCGCTACGAGCGGCGCTCCAGAAAGCGCATGAGAGCGGCCTCTTCCGCGTAGAAGCGCCCCGGCAGGCTTTCCTCGCCGGGGCGCATCTCTTTGCGCATGAGCGGCGCGATGGTCTGCCCGCGCTCGTAGCGCTCGAACACGGCCGGGTGAATGTACGAGCTGCGGCACACCGCGGGAGTGTTCCCCAGGTCCGCCGAGACCAGCTTGCAGGCGAGGAGCGTGTTCTTCTTCGCCTCGGTGGGGTTTTTCGGCGGCCCGATCTCCGCCAGCACGACGGCCGCGCGCACGGTGCCGCCCCAGGTGCGCAGGTCCTTGGAGGTGAAGCGCTTCCCCACGATTTCCTTCACGTACTCGTTCACGTCGCGCGAGGTCACGGGGTGCACCTTGCCGTCCTCGCCCCGGTACTTGAAGAGGCGCGGCCCGGGAAGCTCCAGGATCTCCCGCATCACCTCCACCAGCGGCGTGTCCGCCACCACCTGCCGCTGGTGCAGCGCCTTCTTGCCGCGGTACTTGAAGACGAGGTTGTTTCCCTCGATGCGCAGGTGGCTCTTGCGGAGGGTGGCCAGGCCAAAGGTCTTGTTCTCGACCGCGTAGCGCTCGCTCCCCACGCGAAACGCCCCGCGCATCATCAGCCGCACGACGGTGGCGAGCACTCGCTCGCGCCCGACGCCTTCGCGGCCCAGGTGCTCGTCCGTGACCTCGCGCAGGTGCGGGATGCAGCGCGCCAGCTCCAGCAGCTTGCGGTACTTGCCGCGCGAGCGCTTGGCGGTGAACTCGGCGTTGTAGCGGTACTGCTTGCGCCCCGCCTTGTCGATCCCCGTCACCTGCACCTTCGCCTCGGAATCGGGCGAGATCTCCACGCCCGTCCACGCCGGCGGGATCACCAGCTTGCGGATGCGCTCGAGCGCGGCCTTGCTCTTGAGCGGCGCGCCATCGCCTCGGAGGTAGCTGAACCCCGTTTCGGGCGTGCCGACCCTGCGCCAGGGCCGCTCTTTGGTCGCTTTCTTCGGCATTTGGCGGGTGGTGGATACAAGGAGCGGGCCGTGGGCCCTCACCCCCGGCTCGTTACACTCGCCTGAAAAAAGCTGCGGGGTGCACCGCGCATGCGTGCGCCCCTCCCCCGGCTCGTGTTGGGGGAGGGGGAGCGAGGAACGGGCGGGGAGGGGGACTGCGGCGCCTGCCCCGCGGTCCCGGCCCCTTGTTTGCGCCAGTCCCCCGCGCCGGACTATCGTGAGGGCCCAAACCCCAGGGAAACCAGGCCGTGGAAGAACGAGATCCCTTGCTGAACCCGGAACGTCCGCTGATCGCCATGACCACCTCGCTCGCGCCCATGGGGGCGCACGGGCTGCCGGGGGTGAAGCTGAACGCGCAGTACATCGCGGCTCTGGAGGGGCCCGGCGGGGCCACGCTGCTGCTGACTCCGGCGCACGACCTGGCGTCGGTGGAGCAGATCGTGGCGCTGGCGCACGGGCTGGTGCTCACCGGCGGCGAGGACGTCGACCCGGCGCGCTACGGCCAGTCGCCGCACCCCACCGTGACCTCGGTGAACCCCGCGCGCGACGCCATGGAGCTGGCCGCGCTGGCGGCGGCGGTGCGGCGCGGCATCCCGGTGCTCGGCATCTGCCGGGGGATGCAGGTGCTGAACGTGGGGCTCGGCGGCACGCTGATTCAGGACATCCCCTCGCAGCGCACGGGTGGCCTCCTGCACGAGCAGTCCGCGCCGGTGGACAAGGAGTGGCACCACGCCACCGTCGAGGAAGGGAGCGGTCTGGAGGCGATCTTCGGCACGCGCGCGCTCTTCATCAACTCCTTCCACCACCAGGCCGTGGACGTGCTGGGCGAAGGCCTGCGTGCCTCCGCCTGGGCCGAGGACGGCGTGGTGGAGGGCGTGGAGGGGACCGGCGACACCTGGATCTGCGGCGTCCAGTGGCACCCCGAGCGCGGCGAGGCCGAGGCCCCGCAGGACCAGCGCGACCCCAACCGGCGCCTGTTCTGGGAGTTCGTGCAGGCCGCCCGCGAGTTCGCGGCCGGCGCAGCGCGGCCGGTGAGTGCGGCGGCGGGGTGAACTGCCGGGGAAAGGGGGATGGGGAATGGGGAATGGGAAATGGGGAACGGCCGAGGGGACAGGGGACAACCTACGATAGCCGGTGGTCCAAGGCTATTGATTGCTGTTCCCTATCCCCTATTCCCTATTCCAGCACCTCGAACCCCTCCACCTCGTCCAGCGGAAACTCGTCCGACTCGCCGGTGGCGATGCGGCGGGCGCGGAGGATGTCGCGGCCGAAGCGGGCGCGCACGTCCTCCGGCACTACGATCAGCTCCGTGCCGCGCCGGTAGAGCTGCACCCGCGTACCGTCCATGATGGCGCGCTCCAGGCGGTCCAGGTCGTCCGGCGTCCACCTCATGGAGGGGGCGCCTGCGCGGAGTCCGGCGGCGGGTACTGCGCCGGCGGCGGCGGGCTCTGCGCCGGCGGGGGCGCAGTGGTCCGCACCGGGGGCGGGTTCTGCGCCGGCGAGGGCGAAGTGGTCCGCGCCGGCGGCGCCGTGATGGCCGTGGCCGGCTCGGCGGACGAGTTCTCCTCCGGCACCGGGTCGCGCGGCGGCGGCGGGGGGGTGCGCGGAGCGGGGCGCGCGGCCGGGCGCGGCGCGGGCGCGGCGGCCGCGGCGATCAGCCCGCCGCGCAGCCCCTCCGGACGCACCGAGATGTAGTAGTCACGGATGAAGAGCGAGTCGATGCGGATGAAGCCGCTGTCCGGAAGGTCGCCGAACTTCACCCCCGGCGTGGGGCGCGGCAGCCCCACGTCCAGCGAGTCGATCCAGGCGTCGAACTCCGCGCGCGAGATCTTGTGCAGGTATCCCTGCACGTCCACCACGCTGCCGGGGTAGAAGGGGCGGATCGTCTGCCCTTTCGGCACCGGCTCCACGCGTACCAGGATCCAGCGGCGCGGGTTCTGGGTGCGCACCCACACGGCGTTGCGCACCGTGCGGCTCTCCGCCACGCCGGTAAGGCGCAGCCGGCGGCCCAGCTCGCGGTCCTCCAGCGGGAGCGCGGACTCGAAGGCCTCGCTCTGCATGGGGACCACCTGGGCGCGCTCGCCGCCGAAGTTGGCCTTGGCGCCCACCTGCTTCCCGGTGCTCATGGTGGCGTCGCCCAGCACGAACGCCGACGCCCACGCGATCAGCGCGAGGGTGACGATCACCATCGTCCAAACCCAGAGCCGCTGGTTGCGGCCTCGTACGAGCCGGATGTCCATCGTGGTCCGCTCAAGGTTGCAGGGCGGCGCCGGAACCGGCGTTCCGCCCCTGGTTTACAAGGCGCTTCGGCTTGCTCTGCCGCGCGCCGATCCGTTATCATGGACCGCCGCCGACCGCGGTCGATCGTACCCTCGGACAATCCCACGGAGGAAGAAGCGTGCCCCGACCCGCCCCGGCGGCCAAGAAGCGTTCGCCGCTCACGCCCCTGTACCTGCTCCTGGGCCTCATCGTCGTCGCCGGCGCCGGGGTCCTGTTCACCCAGATGCGCAAGGGCGGCGAAGCGGCCCGGGCGCCCGTCCCGGTGGCCATGAGCCCGGCCGAGCTCCAGCGCCTTCCCGGGATGAGCATCGGGCGCCCGGACGCGCCGCTCACCATCCTGGAGTTCGCGGACTTCCAGTGCGGCGGCTGCCAGCGGTGGGCCACCTTCATGGAGCCGCTGATCAAGGAGCGCCTGGTGAACACGGGGCGCGCCCGCTACGTCTTCTACGACTTCCCGCTGGCCATGCACGCCAACGCCTTCCTGGCCGCGCGCGCCGGCCGCTGCGCCAATGACCAGGAGAAGTTTTGGGAGTTCCACGCCCTGGTCTTCCAGAACCAGGGGAAGTGGTCGTACGAGGAGAACGCCGTTCCGCTCTTCGTGGAGTACGCCGGGCAGGCCGGGGCGGACGAGGGCCGCTTCGAGGAGTGCCTCCGCTCGGACCGGTTCGCCAAGGAAGTCTCGGAGAGCGTCAAGCTGGGCGAGTCGCTCGGCGTGGGGGGCACGCCCACCATCTTCGTGAACGGCCAGCGCCTGCAGGACATCCCGGGCGACTACAGCCAGTTCGCCGCCGAGCTGGAGAAGATCGCCCCGGGCTCCACCGGCGCCGCGGCTCCGGCGGGCGCCGCTCCGGCCGGCGCGGCAGACAGCGCGGCGGCGCGGTGACGACCTCCGAGGCGGCGCGTCCCGAGGTGCACGGCGGCGACTTCACCGACGCCTCCCCGCGCCCGCCGGTGGCGCGGATGGGGATCGCCGTGCTGTCGCTGCTGGGGGTGTTCGTGGCGCTCTACCTGTCGATGTACAAGTGGGGGATGATGGGCCCCATCCAGTGCAGCATCGGCGGGTGTGAGACGGTGCAGAACTCGCCCTGGTCCATGCTCCTTGGCCAGCCGGTGGCGGTGTGGGGGCTGGGCGCGTACATCACCCTGCTGGTGATCTCGGTGCTGGGGCTCCAGCCGCGCTTGGCCGACGCGCGGTGGGTGGCGCTGGCGCTCTTCGGGATCTCGGGGGTGGGGGTGCTCTTCTCCGCCTACCTGACGTACCTGGAGGCGGCGGTGATCCACGCGTGGTGCCAGTGGTGCGTGATCTCCGCGATCCTCATCACCCTGATCTTTCTCCTGTCGGTCCCGGGCCTGAAGAGGGCCCGGTGAGCGGCCTCGACCCAACTGCCGGAGGCATGATGCCGGAAGCGCCGGGCCCCACCGTTCCCGTCCGCCTGGTCTTCGCGGACCAGGGCACCTTTCACGCGGAGACGGTGCACGTGCAGCAGAGCGTCCTCAGCCGCTACGACCGGCTGATCGACCTGCTCCGCGAGGAGGAGAGCGTTACGCAGCACATGTACCTCGACATGCAGCGCCTCGTCTCCGCCTACGTCGTCGGCGAAGAGCACTGATCCGCACTCCCGCACGTCCGAACGCCCGCGCCCGAGGTTTCCAGGCGCGGGCGTTCGTTCAGCCCCCAACGGCGATCTCACACAGCAGTCATGG
>JAUJMI010000164.1 GCA_030446945.1 Longimicrobium sp.
CTGCTGCTCGCGTCGGCGGCGCCCGCCGCGGCGCAGGGCGACTGGCTCAAGGCAGCGCAGAACGTGGCGCGCCGTTCCGCCGTGGGTGGCACCGTCGCCCGGCTCGCCACCCACGCCCAGATGCTGGACGCCACCCGCATCGACCTGGAACGGCGCGGGCTCCCCACCGTCGCGGTGGGTCCGCTGGTGTTTGGCGTGGCAGCGGTCGACGTGAAGAACGGCGAAGGAGTGCGGGTGCGGGGCTATCTGCACAACTCCACTGCCCAGGCGGCGGCTGTCCCCGTCCCCGGCGACGATCTGTTCGTGCTGGTGGACTCGCGCGGGCGGCGGCTGGAGCGGGTGGCCGGCCCCGACGTGCAGGGCGTCAGCGAGGGCGCGGCGGAGGTCACCGTGCCGGCGCTGGAGCGGGTGGAGGTGACGCTCCTGTTCGCGGGGGCGCGGGCGGATGCTTCCACGGCAACGCTCAAGGTGGGAAGCGTCGGAATGATCCCCGGCATCCCCGTCCACACCTCCGCGGGGGCGGCGCCGGCTGCTGCCGGCCCCGCCGCGGCGGCGGGGAACGTCTGGACCCAGGCGCCCACGCCGCCGGTCCCCAGCGCTCCGTCCGCGGCCGCTCCTTCCACTCCAACGCCGTGACCGTCGTCGAGCCCGATTCCTGTGGTTCCGGCCGCTCATCCTGGCGACCTTTCAGGGCGTGCAGTGCACGGGCGCTGAGGGGTCGGCCATCCCAATACTGCAAACCTTTTACCGGAGAAGGTCTCGTGCACCACGCTTTCCGTGGCGTCCTCTCGCTTCTGGCCGCCGTGCTGGGCACCGCGGCGCTCGCTTCCGCCGCACCCGCCCAGGCGGGGAACAGTTGCAAGCTCGACTTCCGCCGTGCGGACGGCATGTGGGGAACCGTCGAGAGCAGCCTCACCAGCCTGGGCTGGGAGAGCATCACGCTCGGCCCGGGACAGTCACGGGCGTTCGTCACCGACTGGAGGTTCGAAAAGACCCGAAATGACGGGCAGACCTACCACGGTAGCCATGGGCGCTTCTTCCAGAATTCGGGGTCGCGGGTGGTGAAGGTTTCCATCAAGAGCACTCCCGTCACGGTAGCCACCGTCTACCTGGATCCCAAGGCGATTCCTCAAGGGCTGCATCGTGGAAGTCGCCTGCCCCTAGCTCCCGTCCGACTGATCCTCGAGCAGGCCCCCAGGAGTCGCTCGACGCGCCTTCGCAGCACTCCACAGGATCTGTGCGATACGAGCGGATGTATCCGTGCGCCCCTCCCCCAGGTCGTTATTGGGGGAGGGGCCGCGAGCTGACGAGCGGGGGAGGGGGCCCGCGCCTACGCCTGCTGCGCTGCGATCCGCTCCCGCAGCTTGTCCTCCTGCTCGCGGAGCTCCGGCGTGAACTCCTCGCCGAAGTCCGCAGCCTCGAAGATCGGACGGATCTCCACTTCGTCCGCCTGGAACGGCGCGCGCTTCAGCCACTCGACCGCCTCGTCCATATCCTTTACCTGCCACACCCAGAAGCCCGCCACCAGCTCCGCGGTCTCGGTGAACGGCCCGTCGAGCACCGTGCGCTCCTTGCCGTCGAACCGCACGCGCTTCGCCCGCGAGGTGGGGTGCAGCCCCTCACCCGAAACCATCACGCCCGCGTTCACCAGCTCCTCGTTGTACTTCCCCATCTCGGCCAGCATCTCTTCGCTCGGCATCACGCCGGCCTCGGAATCGGCGTTGGCTTTCACCAGAACCATGACTCGCATCGGTTGTATCCTTGTTTCGGTTGTGGATCCGTACTGCGTTCTCCCTGTACGTCGAACGAGGCGCGGCGGAATCGACACGCCGCGCGCGATCGATTTTCATCCAGATCGGGAGAGTAGCATTGGGCCCATCCGCGATCAAGCTCCGGCCGCAGACCGCAAGGAGAGCGGCCCCGCGCCTGAGCACGGGGCCGCTCTTGTCCTCCGCAGAAGCGCGAGCTACCCGGGGAACGGCGACGTCGATTCCGGCTGGACCTCGCGGCGGGGCTGACGCACGCGCGGCGGGCGGCCGAAGGTGGACTGCACGGTCAGGTGCAGCGCGCGGGACGTCTGCGTCCGCTCGGTGACCTGGAGGACGTTGTCGTCGCCCGCGCGCACGCGGAAGCGCTGCGTGTTGAACGGGTCGGACAGGCGCAGCGTCACGTTCAGCTTCTCGCCGTACAGCTTCTGCCGCACGGAAAGGTTGGCGAACGAAAAGGCTTCGAAGCGCCCTCCCTCGATGGCCATGGGTGCGCGGTAGAAGTACGACGCCGTGAACGACGTCCTCGGGCTCACGTTCAGCGTGCCGTTCAGCCGCGCGGACCACGTCACCGCGTTGGAGGAGAGGGTAGACTGGCTCCCGCCGTCGGTGACCATCTGGAAGACGTTGACGGCGGCCAGCCCATTGAACGCCTGCCCCAGCCGCATCGTCCCGTTCAGGTCCGCGCCCCACGAGCTGCCCGTGTCCAGGTTCTGGAAGCTCACCGAGGTGACCTCGCGTCCCGAAACGGTGTCCGCCGTGTTGATGGCGGCGCGGATGACGTCGGTGGTGCGGCGGTAGAATGGCGACAGCTGCAGCGACCCCGTCTTCATGGACTGCTGCAAGCTGAGCTCCAGCGCGTCCGTGTACTCCGGGTTCAGCCGTGGATTCCCCAGGAAGACGTTCTGCTGGTCGAAGAAGGCGGGGAACGGGTTCAGCTCCTGCGTACCCGGCCGCCGGACGCGGCGCGAGTAGCTCAGCTTCACCTGCGTCTGGTCGCTGAGCTTGTGGCTGACGAGCCCGCTGGGGAAGAAGCTCGTGTCGTCGTGCGGAAAGCGCTCGCCGGTGTCGCCCAGCGAGAAGTCGCGGCTGGCGTACTCCGCGCGAAGGCCGGCCTGCAGCTCCGTCTTCGCGCCGCCGCGGCTGAGCACGCCGTACACCGCGTTCACGCTCTCATCGAACTCCAGCGCGTTGCTCAGGTCGCTGCGCACCCACTCGCCGCTCCCGAGCGGGTCCTTGAGAACGGTGTAGTCCCGGTCCAGCGCGCGCGTGTTCCCCTTGTACCCTGTCTCCAGCTTGAGCTGCGGCGAAAGGGAGCGCGTGTAGTCCACCTGCGCGGTGAGCTGCTGCGAGCGCGAATCGGTCCGGTTGTTCTCCCCGTCCAGCTGCGGGCCGCCGGCGGTCGTCTGGCGCCAGAGCGCGGTGCGGTCGTCGTCCTCCATGCGGTTTACGCGCACCTCGGCCGAGATCTCGTGCCGCTGGGGCTGCAGCGTGCGCTTGAAAGCCAGCGTGTAGTCGAACATCCGCGCGTCCTGGTCCGAGTCACGGACCCGGTCGTACGCGTCCAGGAGCAAGCGCGTGGCGTTCCACTCGGTGTACGCGCTGCGCGAATCCTCGGTGGAACCGCGCGAGTTCAGCTGCAGCGCGTTCGACAGCACGTCGCGCTCGCTCAGCCGCAGGTCGACGGCGGCGTTGAGGTTGTGCCCGGCGTTCCCGTTGGTGCCGCGGATGTCCTGCTCGGTGAAGGAGAGCGGAGTCTTCAGCGCGCCGTAGCGGGTGCGGTCGTTCACCCCGTAGAGCGCACGGTCGTCGCTGCTGAAGCCGTAGTTCAGCGCAAAAGTCGCGGGGCCGCGCTGGTATCCCACGTTCCCGGCCGCGGTGTAGCGGTCCGCGGTGGAGGCGCCCAGCGTGAGCCCGCCGCTCAGCCCCAGGTCGACGTTCTGCTTCAGCACGATGTTGATGATGCCTGCCATCCCCTCCGGATCGTACTTGGCGGACGGGTTCGGAACCACCTCCACGCGGTCCAGGGTATTGGCGGGGAGCTGCTTCAGGTAGCCGGCGAGCTGAGAGCCCCGGATGGGCGACGGGCGGCCGTTGATCTGTACCACCACGTTCTCGTTGCCGCGCAGGCTCACCTTGCCGTCCGCGTCCACCTGCACCGCCGGGACCGCCTCCAGCACCTCGCTCGCGTTGGTGGCCGCGGGTGCCACGTCGCGGGTCTGGTACGTGTTGCGATCCGGCGCGATGATGACGGCCTGGCGCTGCGCGGTCACGTCGATCCCCTCCAGCATCAGGGCGGAGCGGGCCAGGCGCACGTTCCCCGCGTTCGCGCGCGGCGATGCCTCGGCCACGGTGAGCTGCCCCGTGGTCTGGGCGCCATACCCCATCATGCTCACGCGCAGGTAGTACGTGCCCGGGCGCAGCCCCTGGATGCGGAACGTCCCGTCCGGCCGCGCGATTGCCCCGGCGACGAGCGCCGAGTCGCGCGTGCTCAGCACCGCGACGCTGGCGCGGGCCACGGGCGCGCTGCTCCCCGCATCCACGACCGTGCCCCGGATCTCTCCGGGCCCTGCGGCGGGCGGCTGCGGCGCGGCGGGGCGCTGTGCGGGTGTTTGGGCCTGGAGCGCGGGGGCGCCGGAGGCCAAGATGGCTAAGGTGGCGAGAACGATCCGGTGCATGCGAAGCACCTCCAGATGGGGGCTGGGGACCCGCCACGGCTGAGCCATGACGACTCCCGGCGAGGGGTACCGCGGTGTCGACAGAGGGCGCTACGGCTCCTCCGGCGCGCCGGTTTCATCAGTTCGGCGTCTTAATCAAACGCAAATAGATGCCGCTCTCCCACGGGGGAATCGGATTACACGCTACCGCAGCTTGATCCCAGCGTGGGAGCAGTTTAGATTGCGCTTTATGCGAATTATCGCCAGACGCACCCTACGGCAGTTCTGGGAAAGACACTCTCGCGGTGCACAAGCCGAGACGCCGCTCCGGGTGTGGTACAGCACCGTCGAAGATGCGGACTGGGCGAGTCCAGCGGATGTGAAAGCCACCTATGGCGACGCAAGCATCCTCAAAGAGAGCAGAGTCGTGTTCAACATCTCGGGGAACAAGTTCCGGCTCGTCGCGCGAATCAACTATCCCTATCGTGTGGTCTACGTCCGGTTCGTGGGCACGCACGAGGAATACGATGCAATCGACGTGGAGAAGATCTGATGGAGATCATCGTGCGCCCCATCCACACGGAAGAGGATTACGACGCGGCGCTCGCGCTCGTCGACACGTTGATGGATGCTGAGCCGGGCACTCCGGAGGGTGACCGTCTGGACGTGCTCGTCACTCTGATCGAGGCTTATGAGGCGCGACACTGGGCCATCGCCGCGCCGGACCCCATTGAGGCGATCCGGGTGCGGATGGAGCAGAAAGGTCTGCGCCAGCGCGATCTGGAGCCGATGATCGGCTCGAGGGGCCGCGTTTCCGAGGTGCTGTCTCGCAAGCGAGCGCTCACCCTTCCGATGATCCGCAAGCTCGCGGCGGGATTGGGGCTGCGCGCGGATATTCTCATCCAGGAATCCATTCCCGCGCGGCGCGGCGATCCGCGCCGGAAACGGGAGGGCAACCGCCGCGGAGCGCCGAAGGCGGGCAATTGAGGCGGGGAGATGGAGCGGGTCAATACGAAGCGGCGGGCTCTCGGCCCGCCGCTTTCGTGTTGTCCTGCGGTCGGTGAAGCGAACCGCCTACTGCGCCTTCAGCGTTTCCGCCGGGCTGATTTGCGAGACGTGGCGGGAGGGGAGGTGGCAGGCGAGCAGCGCGACCCCCATTAGCCTTAGCAGGAGGGCGACGCCGGCCATGACGAGGGGGCTGCTGGCCTCTATGTTGGGCCACGCGGCCGCGATCAGGCGGGAGAATCCGAAGGCGCCCAGCAGCCCGAGCGCGGAGCCGACCAGCGCGAGCTTCGTCCCGGAGGTGAGCACCATGCGGGCGATGTCGTTGGCCACGGCACCCAGCGCTAGGCGGATGCCGAACTCGGTGGTGCGCTCCGCCACGGCGCGGGAAATGACGCCGTAGATGCCCAGCCGACGCCAACGCCAGCCCGAGCAGCCCCAGCGCGGAGTGGATGCGGCTGAGCAGGTGCGGGACCCGCTACAACACCCCACCGCGTCGACCAAACGAGATGCGAAACCGCCGTGGGGCTAGTCACCCGGCGGCCGTGAGCGGTTCGGCTACTCCGGTACGTGGGCAAGCCCATCGCCAACGGTTGCCTCGAGGGCACGCGTGGTGGATGCCAAAGCGGCGAGGAACTCCGAATCGTGGGAGGCTTGCTCATAACTGGCATCCAGCCTGGCCCGTCTGACCTCGCGAAGCTGTTTCCGCAACGCGTCCTCGACGAATGCGCTCGCGCTTTGTGACTAGTCTTCGCTGACGGCTGCTCGCACCGCCTTCAGTAGGCCCTCGTCAAACTCAAAGGTCACTCTCGTCAGGACGCGGTCTCCGCCACGGCGGCGGCGGAGGAACTGAGGGTTGCCGGACATTGGCGTCGCGGGGTTGATGTGGAGGCTCGACGGCTCCGCGGGAATAATGCAGCCTACCGCGCTCCTTCCGCGCGCCGCCGGAACTCGCCGACATCCTCGAACAGCAGCGAGCGCGGCCGGGCGGCGGCGTCGAGGGTGAAGGTGAGGAGGCTGCGTCCGAGGGCGAGGTCCTGCCACGTGGCGCGAAAGGTGTCGTGATGCCAGTGCTCCAGGGGGCCGGCGTAGCCGCCCCAGCGCGCGATCAGGCGGTTGCCTTCCATGCGGACTTCTACCTGGCCGAGCAGGGAGTCGGCGTAGGTGCCGGCGTAGGCGGAGGGGGCGAGGGTCGGGCGCGTTCCGCGCACGCGGGCGGAGTCCTGGCGGCGCTCGGCGGCGGCGATGCGGGCGGCCGGGTCGCCGTACAGGGCGCGCAGCTCCGCGCTCCAGTCGCGCGGTGGGGCGCCGGTGAAGGCGTCCACGATGCGGTACATCAGCGCGTGGCGCAGCTCCGCCTGGCCGCGGTTGGCGAAGACCACCAGTCCGAGCCGCTCGTCCGGCACCAGCGCCACCAGCGCGTTCATCCCGTCGATGCTCCCGGTGTGCATCGCCAGCTTGCGGCCGCGGTAGTCCTGCAGGAACCAGCCGAGGCCGTATGCCGTGAAGTTGGGCCGCGCCAGCCGCTGGGCCGGGTAGCGCGATTGCACGGGGATAATGGTCTGCGGCGAAAGCATCTCGCGGAACGACGAGTCGCTCACCAGCCGCCGTCCGCCGACGCGCCCGCTGTCCAGCTGGAAGCGGAGCCAGCGCGCCATGTCGGCTACGCTGGAGCTCATGGAGCCCGCCGGCCCGATGTTGTCCAGGTCGCGGTACGCCACGGGCCGGAGGACGCCCTCCACAATTACGTGCGGCTCGGCGCGGTTGGGGCGCCGATCGAGTCCCGAGATGCCGGTGAGCGTCGCCCGCATCTCGAGAGGGGCCAGGATGCGGCCGCGCACGAACTCGTCCCACGGCATTCCGCTGGCGGCGCGGATCACTTCGCCTGCCACCGCGTAGGCGTTGTTGTTGTACGCGTATCGGGAGCGGATCGAGGAGGCCGGCTGCTGGAAGTGCAGGCGGCGCAGGATCTCCGCGGTGGTCGCGCCCGAGGCATACCAGAGCTCGTCCTGTGCGGCGAGGCCGCTGCGGTGCGTCACCAGATCTCGGATCGTGAGCTCGGCGGTGGTGTGCGGGTCGCGGAGCCGGAATGCGGGGAGGTGCTTCGCGACGGG
>JAUJMI010000165.1 GCA_030446945.1 Longimicrobium sp.
TCGCTTCGGTCCCTACGACCAAGTTCCGGGAGGACTTTCACCTCCGGACCACTGTTCATGCTGGGCACACACGACGAAGCCCCGGGCGCCGACGCGGCACCCGGGGCTTCATTGTGTCCGAAGAACCGCTCAGCCGCGGTCCACCAGTTCGATCAGCGCCGTCTCCGCGCCGTCGCCCTGGCGGAAGCCGGTCTTGAGCACGCGGGTGTAGCCACCGTTGCGCTCCGCGAAGCGCGGACCGATCTCCTTGAACAGCTGCGACAGGACCTCGCGGTCCTGGATCTGCCGCCCGGCCTGGCGAATCGAGTGCAGGTCGCCCCGCCGCGCAAGCGTGATCAGCCGCTCCGCGAACGGACGCAGCTCCTTCGCCTTCGCCGTCGTCGTCTGAATGCGGCCGTGGCGGAACAGGCTGGTGGCCATGTTCCGCAGCGTCGCCGTACGGTGCTCCGCCGTACGCCCGAGCTGCTTCCCCTTGCTTCCGTGTCTCATTGCGCCCTCATCCTTGCTCGGTGCCGTCGACGCCGGCCCGGTTCGTTTCAGTGGCGTCGCCGCCGGGAAGGTCGCGGACGACCCACATCAGCGTGCCGTCGTCCGACTGGTCCAGCTCCTGCCCGAAGCGCAGCCCGTGGCCGGCCAGGAAGTCGCTGATCTCCTGGAGCGACTTCTTGCCGAAGTTGTCGATCGCCAGCATCTGCTGCTCGCTGCGCTGCACCAGGTCCTTGACCGTGTGGATGTTCTCCTTCTGCAGCGAGTTGCGGCTGCGCACGGAGAGCTCGGTCAGGTCTTCGATCGGCCGGTTGAGGAGCTCCTGGAGCTTGCCCGGCACCGGCGAGCGCCCGGCGGGAACCGCCGCGCCCATCCCCGACCCCTCGCCCCAGGTGCGGTCCATCCGCCACTCCGGAGTGCCCCCGGCAAGGAACGCCAGGTGCTCGATGGCCAGGCGGGCCGCGTACTGCACCGCGCTCCGCACGTCCACCGCCCCGTTGGTCTCCACCTCCAGCACCAGGCGGTCGAAGTCGGTGCGCTGGCCCACGCGCGTCTCCTCGACCACGAAGTTGGCGCGCGTCACCGGGTTGTACACCGCGTCCACCCGCACCAGGTCCGCCGGCATGCCGCGCGGGATGGGGTGGAGCTCGGCGAGCACGAAGCCGCGCCCCTTGTTCACGTACAGCTCGATGCGCAGGTCGCGGTCGTCCTGCAGCTCCAGGATGTGGTGGTCCGGGTTGATGACCTCCACCGACGGGTGCGGGGTGATGGCTCGCGCCGTCACCGCGCCGGCCTGCGTGGCGCGCAGCTCCAGCACCGCCTCGTCCGTGTCTTCCGCCATGCGCAGCACCAGCGCCTTGAGGTTGCGGATCACCTGGTGCACGTCTTCCACCACCCCGGCGATCGTCTGGTGCTCGTGGAGCACCCCGTCCGCCCGGAACGCCCATACCGCCGAGCCGCGCAGGCTCGACAGCAGGATGCGCCGCATGGTGTTGCCCATCGTGTGCCCGAAGCCGCGCTCCAGCGGGCGAAGCACGATCTGCCCTTCCCGCGGAAGCTCTGGCAGATTGGGCATCTGCAGGCCGCTAAGATCGAGTTCCACTCGTTTTCCCTCCCAGTATGGATAGGAAGCCGGGAAGACCCGCGCCGGCACTCGTGCCGCCGCGGGTCCCCCTCGCGCGTTTACTTGCTGTAGAGCTCGACGATGAGCTGCTCCTGCACCGCGAGCGGGATCTCCGCGCGGGTGGGGCGCGACACCATGCGCCCGGTGCGCGAGCCCTCGTCCACCGCCAGCCAGTTCACCGTGTTCGGCTTGGTCTTGGAGGCGAGCGACGCCTGCACCGGCAGGATGTCCTTGCTCTTGGGAGCGATCCGCACCTCGTCGCCCGGATGCACCTGGGCGGAGGCGATGTCCAGCTTGTGGCCGTTCACCTGCACGTGCCCGTGGGTGATGAGCTGGCGCGCCTCCTTGCGGGTGGACGCGAAGCCCATCCGGTAGAGGATGTTGTCCAGCCGGCTCTCCAGCCCCACGAGGAGGTTCTCGCCCGTGACGCCCTTGGCGTGGGCGGCCTTCTCGAACAGGTTGCGGAAGGGACGCTCGGCCACGCCGTAGATGCGCTTCACCTTCTGCTTCTCGCGAAGCTGGTGCGCGTACTCGGAGGCCTTCTTGCGGCGCCCGCCACCCGTCTGGCCGTGCTGGCCGGGGGCGTAGGGGCGGCGCTCCACCGGGCACTTCTCGGTGAAGCACTTGGTGCCCTTGAGGAACAGCTTCTGCCCTTCGCGGCGGCAAAGCCGGCACGAAGGCCCGGTGTAACGAGCCATGGTCAACCGTGTCTGGATGGTGTGCTTGCGCGGGCTTCGTCCCCCCTACGGTCGCGGAGGTTTACGCCCTGGAACTGCTGCCTTACACGCGGCGCTTCTTGGGCGGCCGGCAGCCGTTGTGCGGAATCGGCGTGACGTCGCGGATGGACCGGATCCCCAGCCCGCTGGCGGCGAGCGCCTGGATGGCGGACTCGCGGCCCGAGCCGGGGCCCTGCACGCGCACGTGCACGCGCTTCATCCCCAGCGAGAGCGCCTCGCGAGCGGCCTGCTCGGCGGCCACGGTGGCGGCGAACGGCGTGCTCTTCTTGGAGCCTTTGAACCCCGCCTTTCCGGCGCTCCCCCACACGACGGAGTTGCCCGCCATGTCGGAGATGGTGACGAGGGTGTTGTTGAACGTCGCCTTGACGTGGGCGATTCCTTCGCTCTCGACGTGGCGCTTGGCCTTGGGGCGCCCCGCCGTCTTCGGCTTTGCCATGCTTGCGTGTCTCCAGTGTTTCGCGGCCTACCGCGATTCCGGTCCTTCGCCGCCGGACACCCGCCCGGCGGCGTGATCATCGGAGGGCGCGTGCGCGCCCTCCGATCGGAGCCCGTCTTACTTCTTGCCGGGCTTCTTCTTCCCCGCGATGGCGCGGCGGGGACCCTTCTTGGTGCGCGCGTTGGTGTGCGTGCGCTGGCCGCGGACGGGAAGCCCGCGGCGGTGGCGCAGGCCCCGATACGAGCCGATGTCCATCAGGCGCTTGATGTTGCGCGAGATCTCGGAGCGCAGCGCGCCTTCCACCCGGTACGTGGCGTCGATGACGCGGCGGATCCGGTTGACGTCGTCCTCGCTCAGGGCGTGGACGCGCGTGTCCGGGTTGACGCCCGCCTCGCCGAGGATCTTCTTCGACGTGGTGCGGCCGATTCCGAAAATGTACGTGAGGCCGATCTCAGCCCGCTTCTCGCGGGGAAGATCGACGCCGGCAATACGGGCCACTCTGCCTCCTAAGCCGTGTCCTGGTTAGCCCTGCCGCTGCTTGTGGCGCGGGTTCTTCTTGCAGATGACGCGGACAACCCCACGCCGCCGGATCACTTTGCAGTGCTCGCAGATGGGCTTGACGCTCGCGCGGACCTTCATCGTCGCCTCTCTGGTACGGTTTGAACTGTAGCCTTGGAAAATAGACGAACTTCGCCTTTTTCGCAAGATGGCGGGGATGGAGGATGAAGGGATGGGGGATGAGAATCCCCCCCACGCATCCCTAATCCCTAATCCCTAATCCCTACGCCGTCAGTATCCTCGGCCCTTCCGCCGTCACGGCCACCGTGTGCTCCCAGTGGGCGGAGACCTTGCGGTCGGCGGTCACCACGGTCCAGCGGTCGGGGAGGGTGCGGACGCCCGCGGTGCCCAGGTTGAACATGGGCTCGATGGCGATCACCAGCCCCTCCACCAGCTTCATCCCCTTGCCCCGCTTTCCGAAGTTGGGGACCTGAGGCTCCTCGTGCGGGCTGCGGCCCAGCCCGTGCCCCACCAGCTCGCGGACCACGCCGTACCCCTGGCTGTCCGCCACCTCCTGGATGGCGGCGCCCACGTCGCCCAGCCGGTTTCCCGGGCGGGCTTCCGCGATCCCCTTGTACAGAGCGTCGCGGGTGAGCTCCACCAGCTTCTTCGCGTCGGCGGCGGGTTCGCCCACCGGCAGCGTGACCGCGGCGTCGGCGTAGAAGCCGTCCAGCTTGACGCCGCAGTCCACCGACACCACGTCGCCCTCCACCAGCTTGCGGCGCACCGAGGGGATGCCGTGCACCACCTCGTGGTTCACCGAGATGCACAGCGTGGCGGGGAAGCCGTACAGCCCCTTGAACGCCGGCTCGGCCCCCGCGTGGCCGCGGATGAACGCCTCGGCCCAGCGATCCAGCTCGGCCGTGGTCACCCCCGGCTGAAGCCGGGCGGGAAGCTCACGGTACAGCGCCGCCAGCACCGCCCCGCCGCGGGCGATCGCGTCGATCTCGGACCGGGTCTTGAGGTGGATCACTGCCCCAGCAACTCCATGATCTCGCCCTGCACCTGCTCGATCGGCCGGGTGCCGTCCACGCGGTGCACGGGCACCCCCGCGCTCTCGTAGAAGGCCACCAGCGGCGCCGTCGTCTGGCGGTAGACGGAGAGGCGGTTCCGCACCGTCTCCTCCTGGTCGTCCGGCCGCTGCACGAGCCGCTCAGCAATTTCCGCTGGCGGCGGGGCGTGCTCCAGGTGGTAGACCGCCCCCGTCTGGGGATCGGTGCGGCGCCCGCTCATGCGGCGCACGATCACCTCTTCCGGGACGTCGATGTACACGATGGCGTCGATCCGGCGTCCGATCTCGTCCAGCAGCCCGCTCAGCGACTCGGCCTGGGCCACGTTGCGCGGGTAGCCGTCGAAGATGGCCCCGGTCCGCGCCTCGGGCTTCGTGAGCGCCTCGCGCACCAGCCCCAGCACCACCGAGTCCGGCACCAGCTCGCCGGCGTCCATGTAGCGCCTCGCCTCCTGCCCCAGCGCCGTGCCCTGGCGGAGCGCGTCGCGCAGCATGTCGCCCGTGGCGATCTTGGGCACGCCCATCCGCTCGGCGAGGAGCGCGCCCTGGGTACCCTTGCCGGCACCCGGGGCGCCAAGGAGAATCAGATCCATTGAGTGCCGAATCACGGGGAAAAGTGCCTACTGCCCAGTGCCCAGTGCCCGGTCGAAAACACTGGGCACTGGGCACTGGGCACCGGGCACTGCAGTTCAGATAAACCGCTGCTGCCTTCCGCGGAACTTGACGCGCCCCTTCTTCATGAAGCCGTCGTAGCGGCGGAGCAGGAGGTGCTGCTGCATCTGCTGCACCGTGTCCAGCGCCACGCCCACCACGATCAGCAGGCCGGTGCCGCCCAGGACGCGGTTGAGCCCCGACACGCCCAGCGCCTCCAGGATGATGGAGGGGATGATGGCGATGGCCGCCAGGAAGAGCGACCCCGGAAGCGAGATCCGCGTCATCACCCGGTCGATGTACTTGGCCGTGTTCGCGCCCGGCTTGATCCCCGGCACGAACGCGCCCTGCTTCTTCAGGTTCTCCGCGATGTCCACCGGGTTGTAGATGATCGCGGTGTAGAAGTACGTGAAGAAGATGATCAGCAGGCCGAACGCCAGGTGGTACGGCCAGGAGTTGACGGCGAAGACGTCCGACACCGCCCGCGTGGCCCCCACGTTCGGCCAGAACTGCGCCATCGTGGCCGGCACGATCATGATCGACTGGGCGAAGATGATGGGCATCACGCCGGCCATGTTCAGCCGCAGCGGGATGAACGACTTCTGCCCCTGCCGGATGCGCCCGCGCCCCATCACCTTTTGCGGGATCTGCACCGGGATCTTGCGCTGCGCCATGGTGAGCGCCACCGTGGCCGCGATCGTCAACAGCATCAGCGCCACCAGCACGACGATCGCCACCGGGCGCACCTGGCCCAGCCCCACCAGGCGGCCGGTCTCGTACAGCGCCGACGGGATCCCCTCGACGATCGAGAAGAAGATCATCAGGCTCATCCCGTTGCCGATCCCCCGCTCGGTGATCTGCTCGCCGAGCCACATGATGAACACGGCGCCGGTCACCAGCGTCAGGATCATCGACAGGCGGAAGCCCCACCCCGGGTTCACAACGCCGCCCGGCACCGACTCCACGAACACGGCGTAGCCGTAGGCCTGGAACGTCGCCAGCAGCACGGTGGCGTAGCGGGTGTACTGCGTCAGCTTCTTGCGCCCCTCCTCACCCTCCTTTTGCATCTTCTCCACGGAGGGCACTACCGTGGCCAGCAGCTGGAACATGATGCTGGCCGAGATATACGGCATGATGCCGAGGGCGAACACCGTGGCGCGCGAGAGCCCGCCCCCGACGAACATGTCGTAGATCCCGAACGCGGTCCCCTGGAGCTGCCCGACGTACGCCGCCAGGGCGTTGACGTCGATCCCCGGAGCCGTGACGTGCGCGCCCGTGCGGTACACCGCCAGGCAGAGGAGCGTGAAGAGGATCTTCTCCTTCAGCTCCGGAATCCGGAATAGGTTCGCGACGGGATTCGACATGATCAGGCGATCTCCTGGACGGTGCCGCCGAGCCCTTCGATCTTCTGGCGGGCGCTCTGGCTGAAGCGGTGCGCCGAGACGTTGAGCTTGCGGGTGAGGTCACCCGTGCCCAGCACCTTCACCGGGCGCCGCGGGTGGCCCACCAGCCCGGCCGCGTGGAGCGACTCCGGCGTCACGTCGGAGCCCTCTTCCAGCTTCTCCAGCTGGTACAGGTTCACCACCTGGTACTCCACCCGGTTGAGCGGGGTGAAGCCGCGCTTGGGGAGCCGGCGGTGGAGCGGCATCTGGCCGCCCTCGAAGCCCGGCTTGCCGCCGCCGGGGCCCGTGTGGCCGGCGCGGGCCATGGAGCCCTTGTGCCCCTTGCCGGCCGTCTTGCCCTGGCCGGAGCCGGGGCCGCGCCCCAGGCGCTTGGTGTCGCGGTGCGAGCCTTCCGGCGCCCGCAGGTTGCTGAGGTCAGCCATTGGTCACCTGCCCTTCGGCGGCCTCGCTCACCTCTACGAGGTGGCGGACCTGGAAGATCATGCCGCGGATCGCGGGGTTGTCGTCCTGTACCACGCTGCGCTGGTGCTTGAGCCCCAGCGCCTGCAGCGTCGCGCGATGCTTGCTCGGCGCGCCCACGCCGCTCTTCACCTGCCGGATGAGGATCTTAGCCACGGGCGCCTCCCAGCGACTCCACCGTCACGCCGCGCTCCAGCGCGATCTGCTCGCGCGTGGTCAGGTGGGTGAGGGCGTCCATGGTGGCGTGCACCATGTTGAAGGGGTTGTTGCTCCCCAGCGACTTGGTGAGGATGTCGTGCACCCCCACGCACTCCAGCACCGCGCGCACCGCGCCGCCGGCGATCACGCCGGTGCCCGGGGCCGCGGGGCGAAGGAGGACGCGCCCGGCGCCGTGCTCGCCCACGATGTCGTGCGGCAGGGTGCCGGCCAGCACCGGCACGCGCACCATGGCGCGGCGGGCCGAGTCGATCGCCTTGCGCACCGCCTCCGAAACCTCGTTCGCCTTGCCGGTGCCGATCCCCACCTTCCCCGCCTGGTCGCCCACGGCCACCAGCGCGGTGAAGGAGAAGCGCCGGCCGCCCTTGACCACCTTGGCGACGCGGTTGATGTGGATCACGTTCTCCTTGAACTCGCTCTC
>JAUJMI010000166.1 GCA_030446945.1 Longimicrobium sp.
ATCTCCGCGGCCCATGGCGAGGGCAGGTCTCGCCGGCCGCGCTGGAGGTGCACCGGCATCTGCTCGTCGATGGCCCAGCGGAAGGGATGCCCCTCCAGCGAGACTCGCGGCTCCGGCTCGGCCACGCCCGTGGGAGCGGCGCGGGCGCGGAGCTGCGCCGTGCCTTCGTCCGCGTCCATCTTCCACAGCGCGGCCTCCCGCGCGTCCGTGGCGCGGCGCACCAGCTCCATCGCCGCCTCGGTCAGCTCCGCGTCCGACACGGCGGCCTCCGTGCGCGCGGCCTTGCGGGCGGGCGCCTCCGGGTCCGCGGGGGTGCGGCGCGCGGATGTGGAGACGAGCGCGGGCGCCGCGCCGGCACCCAGGACCAGCGCGTAGCGGAGGAGCTCCATCCAAGCCACCGTTCCACCGAAGAACCACGCGGCGAGCGGGACCATGAGCGCACAGATCGCGGCCGCGGGGAGCGTCCATGGCTCCCTTTCGCGCAGCACGAGGTACGCCCAGACGCCCGCCAGCGCGATCAGCGGCGAGGCGAGCGAGCCCGTGGCGAGGAGCAGGAGGTGGATCGCGGGCCAGGCGGCGAGCACCGCCAACGCGCCGGGGCGGCGGGCGTGCGCCCACGCCGCGATCGCGGCCAGCACGGGGACCGCGGCCCAGAAGCCCCATTCCGGAAGCCAGCGCGGGGCGAGGAGCGCGGCCACGTAGGCCGCGCCCGCCACGACGAGCGGCACCGGGAAGCGGGAGGCGCTGGAGATCGTCAGGACGAGGGCAGGAGGTTGATCCGCGCGGCCGCGACCGCCGCGCCGAACCCGTTGTCGATGTTCACCACCGTCACGCCGGACGCGCAGGAGTTGAGCATCCCCAGCAGCGCCGCCAGCCCGCCGAACGACGCGCCGTATCCCACGCTCGTCGGCACCGCGATCACCGGCGACGAAACCAGGCCCCCGACGACGGATGGGAGCGCGCCCTCCATCCCCGCGATGACGATGACGACGGCGGCGCGCTGCAGGACCTCGCCGGCGGAGAGAATCCGGTGCAGCCCCGCCACCCCGACGTCGGTCAGCCGCTCGACGGGGCTGCCGAAGGCGCGGAGGGTGTCCGCCGCCTCCTCCGCAACGGGAAGGTCGCTCGTGCCGGCGGTCACGATCAGCACGGGACCGCGGGTGCGGCGCTGGGCGGGCTCGGCGGGCGCGAGGTAGGCGGTGCGGCCCAGCGCGTTGATCTCCACGCCGGGAAGGATCGCGCTCAGCCGCTCGGCGCCCTCGGCGCTCACGCGCGTGGCGAGCAGCCCGTCGCCGCGGACGGCGATGCGCCCGGCGATGGCGGCGAGCTGGTCGGGAGTCTTCCCCGCCCCAAAGATCACCTCCGGGAAGCCGTGGCGGAGCGCACGGTGATGGTCCACCGTGGCGAAGCCCAGCTCCTCGGCAGGCGTCCAGCGCAGCCGCTGCTCGGCGACGTCCGGCGCCGTCTCTCCCCGCGCGACCTCGTCCAGGAGCGCGCGCAGGCGCTCCGGCGTCACGCCGCGACCTCCTGCGTCTGCTGCAGGTAGCCTTCCAGGAGCCGCTCGGCCTCCTCGATGCGCGTGACCGCAAAGAGCTCCTGGCGGAGGAGGCGCCCGTTCGGCAGCCCCTTGGTGTACCACCCCAGGTGCTTGCGGAACTCCACCATCGCCTTCTCCTCGTCGCTCTCCCAGGCGATCGCCAGCCGCGCGTGCTCGATGACGATGCCGAAGCGCTCCACCGGGTCCGGATCGGCGGGGACGGGGCGGCCCTCCAGCGCCGCGCGCGCCTGCCCAAAGATCCACGGCGCCCCGTGCGAGCCGCGGGCGATCATGATCCCGTCGCACCTGGTGTGGTCGTGCATGCGCCGCGCGTCCTCGCCCGTCCACACGTCGCCGTTGCCGATTACCGGGATGTCGAGCGCCGCCTTGACCGCGGCGATCTCGTCCCAGTTGGCGGTCCCGCTGTACATCTGGGTGCGGCTGCGGGCGTGCAGGGTCAGCGCCATGGCGCCCGCGTCCTGGCAGCGCAGCGCGATCTCCACCGGGTTGCGCGTGTCCTCGCTCCACCCGCTGCGGATCTTGACCGTGGTGGGGATGGAGATGGCGGCGCGCACGGCGTGGATGATCCCCTGCACCAGATCCAGGTCGCGCAGGCAGCCGGAGCCGCCGTTCCGGCTGACGACCTTTTTGACCGGGCACCCGAAGTTGATGTCCAGGAAGTCCGGCTCGTACACCTCCTCCACCAGCGCCGCCGCCTCAGCCATCGCCGCCGGGTCGCCGCCGAAGATCTGGATGCCGATGGGGCGCTCTTCGTCGTTGAAGCGCAGGTAGCCGTGCGTGCGCCGGTCGTGCCGCCGGATCCCCTCGGCCGATACGAACTCGGAGACGACGACGTCCGCCCCGAAGCGGCGGCAGAGCCGGCGGAAAGGGGACTCGCTGACGCCCGCCTGGGGCGCAAGGTAGAGCGGGACGGTGCCGCTTGCCAGAAGGTCCAGCGCGTTCGATTTCATGCGGGTAAACTACTCGAACCGCATGCTTTTCTCAACCCGATTCGCGGGTGTGGCGCGGGTGCAAGCCCTGCCCCGCTCCATCCGCGCACGTCTTTGCTGCAATGTCGTCACAGAGCGTTTCCGTGCTCATTACGCCAATCGCCGCACAGTACGTCCGCCGGGTGGGCCGTTTTCCGCTCCTCAGGTACTTGACGCGCCAACGCTCGCCTGTGTGCGGCACGCCGCGGCAAAATCGTTCCGACTCACGCGGGACGGACTCTTGCGCGGAGCGAACTTTTCTGTAATATAGTTGACCCATGCCGAACACATTAAACGAAAAACAGACCGACCTGCTGCGCTACCTTTCGCGGCAGACCGGCCCCGTGCCTGTGGACCACCTGGACGGGCGCGTGGTGAGGGCGCTCAAGTCGCGGGCGCTGATCGACGAGCGCAATGGCTGGGTGTCGGTGAGCAACCAGGGCCGCGACGAGTTCGAGACGAAGATCCGCCGCCGCCGCGCCTTCAGCCCCCATTCGGGGGACTCCGGCGCCCGCAACGCCCGCGCGGAGTCCATCAAGCGCGCCATCGACGCGCTGGAGCTGGCCCTCCCCAAGGACGCCGAGGTCATGATCGGCGAGATGCCCGCCTACGCCGACGACGTCATGGAAGGGCTGCGGCTCTTCGCGCGGCGGCTGGCGCGATCGGGCTGAGCGGACGAGATACGAAAGGAGGACCCGGGCGAGGGAATCGTCCGGGTCCTTTTTTCGTGCCGGTGGGGGGCTGGAACCACGGGAAGACCACCGAAGTGGTCTCGCGAGCCGCAAACATTCCGTGGGGGCGGAGTTCGTGTGGTTCCATCGGCGAGTTCATCCGCTCCCTGGAAGCGCGGCCGCGCCCCGAGCCTCACCCAGCATCCCCCGTCCACGCGGTGAGGCGGTGGAGGAGCGCTTGGACGCGGGCGCGGAGGTCCACGTCGTCGATGAATGGGGCGGCGGCGCGGAGGTAGGTGACGAGGAGGCCGATCTCGCCCTGGGCGAGCTCCTCCACGAAGAGGGCCGGATCGAGGCCGAGGTCGTGCGCGGCGGTCGTGACGGCGCGGACGGAGAGCTCGGCGAAGTCGTCTTCGGGCACGCGATTCCTCCGGTCAGGACTTCCAGTGGAAGCGAGGGCGGCTTCCCCACACCGCCATCGCCGTCAGATAGACGGGCTGCGTGACGAACCAGAGCGGGAGCCAGCGGAGCAGCTCGGGGCGGCTGAAGCGCCGCGCCGCGGTTCCGTACACCAGGAGGTCCGCGGCCAGCTTCGCGAGCACGCCCGCGATCCACCCCGCCCACGCCAGGTACCCCGTCCACACGAAGAGCGGCCCGCACAGCACGAATACGTTGGCGTAGAGCGACGCCGCCCCGTACGCCAGCACCCGCACGTCCCCGCGGAAGTGGTGCATCCCGCTGGACGCCCAGCGCGCCCGCTGGTTGCGGAAGTCGCGGAAGGTGGCGACGGCCTGCGTCCGAACCAGCGTCTCCGCGCCATCCGCCCAGCCGATGCGGCCCAGCTCGGGCGCGGAGCGGACCAGGTAGAGCATCAGCATGTCGTCGCCTGCGATTCGGGTGAGGCCGGAGCGGTAGCCGCCCACCCGGTCGAAGGCGGCGCGCCGGTAGGCCAGGTTGTGCCCCGACGCGCCCAGCGGGATCCCTAGCCGGGCGCTCGCCAGCATGGTGGCGGTCAGCGTCAGAAACTCGAAGGCCTGGAAACGCTCGAACCAGGTGCTCCCGGAGGCGTATTCGGAGCATCCCAGCACCATCGCCACGTCAGGCTGAAAGGAGCGCACCAACCCCGCCACCCAGGTGCAGGGAACGCGGCAGTCGGCATCGGTCAGGAGGAGGATCTCGCCGTGGCTGGCCTCGACCCCGTGCTGTAGGGCGAGCTTCTTGGGGGAGATCCCGGAAGGGACCTCCGGCTGGTGGACCAGGCGGAAGCGGCCCGGGTGGCGCGCCGCGGCTTCTTCGACGAGCTGCGCCGTTCCGTCGGTGGAGCGGTCGTCGACGATCAGCGCCTCGAAGGCCGGGTACGTCTGCGCGGCCAGGTCGGCCAGGAGCCCGGGGATGCGTGCGGCCTCGTTGCGCGCGGCGACGACCACGCTGACGAATGGTCTCGTGTCGCTGGGCCGCGGCGAGGGGCGGCGCAGCGCCCACCACGCCGCGCCGGAGGCCGTGAGGTACACGCCGAGCGCCGCGACGGTCAGGACTTCAAAGAATGTCACCGCGATGTGGTCGGAGGGCGAAGAGGGAACCGGCGCCGCGTCCTCCTTCCGGTTCCGTGCCAGCGAAATCGTAGCGGCTGACTCGGAGGGTTGCACGCCGTGCCTGGTTGCACCCGAACACGGGCGGAGCGGTGCACCCGGCAGAGCCCGTCTCCTTCACTCCGCGCCAGAGATCGGCGTAAGCCAGGTACCGGGGGGGCGCTCCGTTCAGGAGGTGTTGCTCCGCGGCTCGTAGTTCGCTCCGTGTTCTCCGTGTGAGGCCTTTTCAGGTGCGGACTTCGAGGAGGAGGACGGGGCGCGCGTCCTCGGCGAGCCAGAGGGAGGCGGTGTAGCCGTACTCGGCGCCGGGACGGAGGGGGGTGCCCGGAGGGACCAGGCGCGGCGCGGCTTCGTGGGCCCAGAAGGCGCGCGCCTGGCCCGCGGGGAGCCACCGAAGCGGCTCCCCCAGCTCGGCGACGGCGAGGCGCGCGTCGCGTAGCTGCTCGGCCGCGTCGTCTTCATACAGCGTGCGGGCGCGGGCGTGGAGGAGGAAGACGTGTTCGTCCCACAGGCGCGCGAGCGGGATGTGGGTGACGACGCGGCGTGCGAGCGGGCCGGTCACGTCTGCGGGTTCCGTGTGCGGGTGGATCGTGGGTGGTGCCCGGAAGCTACTCCCCGGGCGGGGATTTTGCACGCGGCGAAGCGCGAGGGACTTTTACATCACCTGCCCCGCCGGAGGCGCCCGGATGGCCGCGAAGGACAAAAAGGACGAGCCGCGGAAACGTGTCTCCAAGACCAACATGCTGATCGGTGCCGCGGGTCTGTTCCTGTTCATCGTGGGGGTGAAGCGTGGCCTGCGCGTCGACGTGCCCGGGGCCGCGGACGGCGTACCCCTGGAGCTGGAGCCCGAGGCGGAAGAGGGCTCCGCCTGAGGCAATGCGTCTCTTGGTTTCGGGGTGCTCGGGTGGGGTGATCGTGAAACGGCGGGGTGCACGGAAGATGCAGCGCGTGCGTCCTGCTTGAGGCATCGATCACCCGGACCGCAACGAGGGGCAAGTGAGCAGCATCATCAAAGTGACCGCCGCCGCACTCGCTGTCGGCGCGGGGATTGGGGTGGGTCAGGGCGTGGTCAGCCGCGGGACGCCCAGCGGACTTCTGGACGCGCAGCAGCAGCAGCAATCCATCGCGGCGCTGCCGCCGCAGCAGGAAGACGTCGCGGTGCGCGTCGCGCGGCAGGCGACGCCGGCGGTGGTGAGCATCGGCACCGGGCGGGGCTCCGGCTCCGGGGTGATCGTCGACCGCAACGGGACGATCATCACCAACGCCCACGTGGTGGGCAACAGCCGCACCGTGCGGGTGGGGCTGCAGAGCGGGCAGCTCGTGCAGGGGACCGTGCGCGGGCGCGACCCCAGCGTGGACATCGCGGTGGTGCAGATCCCGGGCTCCAACTACCCCAGCGCGCCGCTCGGCGACTCGGACCGGCTGGCGGTGGGGCAGACCGCGGTCGCCATCGGCAACCCGTTCGGGCTGGAGCGCACGGTCACGACCGGGGTGGTCTCGGCCATCAACCGCAGCATCGACGCGCAGTTCGAGCCGCTGATCCAGACCGACGCCGCCATCAACCCCGGCAACTCGGGCGGGCCGCTGCTGGACGCACGCGGCCAGGTGATCGGCATCAACACCGTGGTGCTGCGCGACCCCACCAGCGGCGGCGCGGCGAGCGGGCTCGGCTTCGCCATCCCCATCAACCTCGCCAACGAGATCGCCCGCCAGATCATCGCGACCGGCCGCGTGCGCCGCGCGTACATCGGCGTGGTGCCGGCGGACATCACGCCGGAGATGGCCGCGCAGTTCGGGTTCCCGGTGCAGCGCGGCATCATCCTGCGCGACGTGGGCCGCGGCACTCCGGCGGCCGCGGCGGGGCTGCAGGTAGCGGACATCATCACCCAGATCAACGGCGAGCCGATCAACTCGTCCGGCGACCTGCGCCGCTTCCTGCGCGCGCAGCAGGCGGGGACGACCGCGACGCTGACGGTGCTGCGCCCCGCCCCCGGCGGCGCGGCGCAGCGGGTTCAGATCCGCGTGCGGCTCAGCGAGATCACGTTCTGACGGCGGGTCTCACGCGGAGGCCCGGAGGAATGCTCTCCGGGCCGCCGCGTCTTCGCGTGAAGCCGCTTCAGAAGATCAGGACCGCCGCCACGAAGGCGAGGACGATCAGGGCGATCACCGCGCTCGCCGTGCTGGACAGGCCCAGGCGCGAGGTCTTGGGGTCGCCCACGCCGCCGTTGGTGGCCTGGGGGTCCGTTTCGGTGAAGCGGTTGGGATCGGGGCCGGCTACCATCGCGCACCTCCATTTGGGTTGAACGGTGCCGAAGGTGCAAGGCACGCGCCCGCGCGGCCCCGGTGGCGAAGCAGCGCGCCGGCACTATATTCGCCGTCCGCGGGCGCCTCCACCCGCAGGAGCAACCGAACCGCATTCCGAGCGCACCGACGATGGCCGTTTCCGACTACCTGCAGCGCAACCGCGAGCGCAGCCTGCAAGAGCTCAACGACTGGCTCCGCATCCCCAGCATCAGCGCCAAGTCCGAGCACCGCGAAGACACCGCCCGCGCCGCGGAGTGGCTCGCCGGCCGCATGCGCGAGGTGGGGCTGCAGACGGTGGACGTCGTCGCCACCGCCGGCAACCCCGTGGTGGTGGGGGAGTGGCGCGGGGCCGAGGGGGCGCCCACGCTGCTGGTCTACGGCCACTACGACGTGCAGCC
>JAUJMI010000167.1 GCA_030446945.1 Longimicrobium sp.
GCGTAAGTACGTGAGGGTCTGGGGACGGCCCCCTCTTTATTTGTCATCCTCAGGGAGCCGCCACGCAGAATCGTGCGATGCGCTCCGCACTCCTGCGGCGACCAAAGGATCTAGCCGGCGAGGCAAGAGGCCGGCGTGACCCGCCGGCCTCTCGGAAGGCGCAGTAGATCCTTCGCTCCGCGCCAGGGATCGCAGGCGGGAAGATGACGGAGCAGCGCTTCGCTCAGGACGCAAAAGGCTCGGTTGTGGCGCTCTGTTGCTGGTAGCCACGCTTCCCCGTCCCGTTCCTCGTACTCCCCTACGCACTCCCCAGCAGCGCACACGCCGCCGCCAGATCCACGTTGCCGCCGCTGAGCACGATGCCGACGCGCTGTCCGGCGAACTCGCCGGGGGCGGCGAGGAGCGCGGCGAGAGGGACGGCGCCGGAGGGCTCCACCACCAGCTTGGCGCGGGTCCAGAGGAAGCGCATCGCCTCCACGATCGCTTGCTCGCTCACGGTGCGCATCTCGGTGACGTTGGCGCGCACGAGGGGGAAGGTGATGCGGCCGAGGGAGGGGGTGCGCAGGCCGTCGGCGACGGTGGGCGGGTTGCGGATGGTGGCGAGCTCGCCCGTGCGGAAGGAGCGGGTGGCGTCGTCCGCCAGCTCCGGCTCCACGCCGACCACGCGGCAGGCAGGGGCGAAGTCGCGCGCCGCGAGGGCCGAGCCGCTCAGCAGACCCCCGCCACCGCAGGGGGCGAAGAGGGCGTCGAGCGGCCCCGTCTCCTCCATCAGCTCCAGCGCGGCCGTGCCCTGGCCGGCGACCACGTCGGCGTGGTCGTAAGGTGGGATCAGCGCCATCCCGCGCTCCTGCTGCAGCTCCGCGGCGATCTCCTGGCGGTCGCGCTCGCCAGGGTCGTAGAGGACCACCTCGGCGCCGTAGCCGCGGGTGCCCGCGATCTTGGCGGCGGGGGCGTTGTCCGGCATCACCACGACCACCCGGACCCCGAGGAGCCGGCCAGTGAGCGCCACCGCCTGCGCATGGTTCCCGGAGGAGAAGGTGAGCACGCCGCGCGCCCGCTCCTCGCCGGAAAGGAGCGAGACGGCGTTGTACGCGCCGCGGAACTTGAAGGCGCCGCCGCGCTGGAAGTTCTCGCACTTGAGGAAGACGCCCGCGCCCGTCATCGCGTCCAGCGTGCGCGAGGTGTGCACCGGGGTGCGGTGCGCCACCCCCCGCAGCCGCTCCGCCGCGGCCCGCACGTCTTGGGCGGTGGGGAGGGTCTCAGTCGTCGACATGGAGCCAGTCCAGGGAAGTGCCGGGGGCGAACCGGTCGAGCAGCGCCGCCACCTGTCCCGGCGTGGTCAGCAGCCGCGCGATGTCGGCCAGCGCGCGCAGGTGCTCTTCGGCGCGCTCGGCGGGGCTCAGGAGGAGGAAGATGAGCCGCGCCGGCTCCTTGGCGAGCGGAAAGCGCACGCCCCCGTCGCTCACGCCCAGCACCAGCAGGGGGCGGGGGAGCCCCTTGAGCCGCACGTGGGGGAGGACGACGCCGGGCACGATCTCGGACGAGAACTGCTGCTCGTTCCTCACCACGACGTTGGCGGCCTCGCGCGCGCTGTCCTCGTCCAGCACGCCGTCCAGCATCCGCCCCACCACGGCCACGAACGACCCGCTCCCCACCCGCACCACGCGGTCCGGCGCAACGGCGTCGGAGAGCGCGTCGGGGGCGTCGGCCTCCGGCTCGGGCGGGTAGATGACGGCGAGCGCATCCGGCGCCAGCTCGGCCAGGACGGCGGGGAGCTTGCCCACCCGCGGCGTCCAGGCCAGCGTGGCGCGGCGGGCGCCGATGAGCACCACCAGGTCGTCCAGCGTGATCGCCGCGCCCAGACGCTCGGGGAGCTCGCCCCACTCCGCGACGTCCTCCCACGCGGCGGCGATGCGCGGGCGCGCCGCCGCGTGGGCCGCGCGCACCCCCTCCGGGTCCCCCGCCACGGCCACGCCCAGCACCGAAGCGCTGGCGCTGGCGGCGAGCAGGTTGACCGCGCGCGCCGCCTCCACGAAGCCCGGGTGGCGCTCGGTGGCGGGGGGGACGACCATCACCACGCGGCGCACCGTGCCGAGCGGGCGGCCGGGGCGCGCGACCACCAGGAGGACGCGCGTCCGCTCCAGGAGCGCGTCCAGCACGGTGCCGAAGACGACGCGCTCGCCGGTGCGCCGCCCGTCCCAGCCGATCACCATGGTGGTGCTCCGGGTTTCCGCGACGCCGCGGGCGATCCCCTCCGCCACGACGGGGTCCACGCGGGTGACGGGGAGCACCGGCACGCCCGCCGCCGCGCCGTGGAGCACCGACGCGCGCAGCATCTCCTCCGCCTCGGCTACCTGCGCCGTGCCCCCTTCGCCGGCGACGGAGAGGGCCAGGAGGGGCTCGTCCGAGTCCCGGCCGCGCAGCGCGAGCGCCAGCTCCACCAGCGATTCCGCGGTGGCGGGGTTGGCGAGCGGGATCAGGATGCGGCGCGGCGCGGAGGCCGGGCCGCGTGGGCGCCGCGTCTCGGCCAGCGCCACGCGCCTCCCGAAGCGCTCCACCGCCCACGGCCCCACCATGCAGGTGGCCAGGATCATCAGCACCACGCCGTTGACCTCGGCCTGGTCCAGCAGCCCCACCTCGAAGCCGATCAGGACGATGGCCAGCGTCCCCGCCGCGTGGGGCACCGAGAGGCCGAAGACCACCCATCCCTCGTCCGCCGTGTAGCCCAGCACCCGCTGCGCCGCCCGCGCCGCGAGCCACTTGGCGAGGATGACTCCCACCGCGAGCGCCACGGCGAAGGCCACCGCGTCCAGCGTGTCCAGCGCCCGCACGTTCACCAGCATCCCCACCGACAGCAGGAAGAAGGGGATGAAGATGGTGTTCCCCACGAAGTGGATGCGGTTCATCAGCGCGCCGTGCTCCGGGATCAGCCGGTTGAGCGCGAGCCCGGCCAGCAGCGCCCCCACGATCGGCTCCACCCCGCCGTAGTGGGCCAGGTACGACACCACGAAGAGCGACACGAGCACGAAGACGAACTCGGCCGAGCCCTCCCGCCCCTGGTGGCGAAAGAACCAGCGCCCGATGCGCGGCAGCGCCCACAGCACCGCCGCCACGTAGACGCCAAAGGGGATGAGGAGCCCGGCCCAGAACGCCGCGTCCAGGCTTCCGCCGCGCCCGTTGACGACGATGGCGAGCAGGAGGAGCGCCAGCACTTCGGTGAGGATGGTGCCGCCGACCGCGGTGGTGACCGCCGCGTTGCGGATGATCCCCAGCCGGGAGGCGATGGGGTACGCGAGGAGGGTGTGCGACGAGAACGCCGACGCCACCAGCAGCGCCGACGCGGGCCGGTACCCCATGGCGAGCGCCATCGCCGCCCCCAGGATGCCGGGGATCAGGAACGACAGCGTGCCGAAGATGATGCTCTGGTTGCGGAAGCGCGCGAACTCGTGGAGGTCCAGCTCCAGCCCCACGATGAGCATCAGGTAGAGGAGCCCGACGGTGCCCAGCAGGACGATGGTGTCGTCGCGGGCTAAGAGCCCCACGCCGTGCGGCCCCACCGCGGCACCCACCACGATCAGCCCCACGACCCCGGGCACGCGCACCCGTTCCGCCAGCAGCGGCACCAGCAAGAAGATCAGCGTCGCCGTGGCGACGATCAGCACCGGGTCCGTGAAAGGAAGGGATGGCGGAGTGGCGAGCGTCACGACAGCGTCCTTGGCCGGGTTCGTGTCCCAGGTCAGGGAGCGGGGACGCGGCCCTCACTCCACCTGCCTACCTCACCTCCGAACGTATCGGCGTGAGTAGATGAACGGAAGGGCAGGAACGGCGACGTAGTTTTCAGTACTTGGGAATGGACGGATCCACTTCGTCGGACCAGCGCAGGATGCCGCCCGCCAGGTTGTGCACGCGCTGGAAGCCCTGCTCGCGGAGGAAACCCGCGGCGCGCGCGCTGCGGGCGCCGGAGCGGCACTGGATGATCAGCTCGTCCTGCGGGTTCAGCTCGTCCATGCGGCTGGGGAGGTCGTTCAGCGGGATCAGGCGCGCGCCCTGCGGGCCCAGGTTGCCGATCTCCCACTCCCACGGCTCGCGCACGTCCACCACGGTGACGCGCTCGCCGCGGTCCAGGCGCGACTTGAGCTCCGTGGGGGTCATCTCGGGGACGTCCTCGTCGTGCATCCTATCCTCCCGGTTGGCCTCGGCGGTGCCCACCCCGCAGAAGCGCTCGTAGTCGATCGGCTCGTGGATCACGGGGTGCTCGCCGCACGCGGGACACGCCGGGTCGCGGCGAAGGCGCATCTCGCGGAAGCTCATCCGCAGCGCATCGAAAAGCAAGAGCCGCCCCACCAGCGTTTCCCCCGCGTCCAGCACGATCTTGAGCGCCTCGGTGGCCTGGACGGAGCCCACGATCCCAGGGAGCACTCCCATCACGCCCCCCTCCGCGCAGTTGGGCACCAGGTGTGGCGGCGGCGGCTCGGCGAAGAGGCAGCGGTAGCACGGCCCGCGCTCCGCCCAGAAGACGGAGGCCTGCCCCTCCCAGCGCAGGATGGAGCCGTAGACGTTGGGCTTCCCCTCCAGCACGCAGGCGTCGTTCAGCAGGTAGCGCGTGGGGAAGTTGTCGGTGCCGTCGATCACCACGTCGAAGCCGCGGACGATCTCCCGCGCGTCCGCCGAGGTGAGGCGCAGCGCGAAGCCCTCCACGCGGACGTGCGGGTTGATCTCGGCGATGCGGTCGCGAGCCGAGTCCAGCTTCGGGCGGCCGATGTCGCCGGTGCCGTGGATGACCTGGCGCTGCAGGTTGGTGGCGTCCACCACGTCGAAGTCCACGATGCCCAGCGTCCCCACGCCGGCGGCGGCCAGGTACATCGCGACCGGCGAGCCGAGCCCGCCCGCGCCCACCACCAGGATGCGCGCCGCCCTGAGCCGGGCCTGCCCGGCGGGGCCCACGTGGGGAAGGATCAGGTGCCGCGCGTAACGCAGCGACTCGTCGGGGGTGAGCGCCGGGGGGGTCTGCTCCAACATCGTCTGCCTGTCTGTTCGGGGGCCGCGAAGCTGCTCCCCAAGGGTAACGGGTGCGTCAACCGCCCGGCCGCCGCCTTGTATCGGGCAGCGCTTTACGATAGCATTCGCCTCCCGCGGTCCCCTTCCCGGGCGCCGCCCTCGCAGCCAAGTCAGGTCCGGGATGAGCTTTTTCGCACAGGCGCTCGACTACTTCCGCCACCTCGACGTCCACCTGGGCGCGCTGATCACCCAGTACGGGACGTGGGCGTACGCCATCCTGTTCGGCATCATCTTCTGCGAGACGGGGCTGGTGGTGACGCCGTTCCTGCCGGGCGACTCCCTGCTCTTCGCCGCCGGGGCGCTGGCCGCGAACCCGCAGATGGGGCTCTCCATCCTCCCCCTGTTCGCGGTGCTGCTGGCCGCCGCCATTCTGGGCGACACGGTCAACTACTGGATCGGGCAGGCGGTGGGGACGCGCGTGTTCAAGGACGACGCGCGCATCCTGAAGACGGCGTACCTGGTGAAGACGCAGGATTTCTTTGCCAAGTACGGGGGGAAGACGATCATCCTCGCCCGCTTCATGCCCATCGTGCGCACCTACGCGCCCTTTGTGGCCGGCGCGTCGAAGATGGACTACCCCAAGTTCCTCCTGTACAACGTGGTGGGCGGCATCCTGTGGGTCTCGTCGATGCTTTTCGCCGGGTACTTCTTCGGCGCGGTGCCGTTCGTCAAGAACAACTTCGAGACGGTGGTGATCGCGATCATCATCCTGTCGATCCTGCCGGGGATCTTTGAGTACGTGAAGCACCGGCGCGCCCGCGTACCGGCCCGATGAAGCTGCGCGCTTCGCTGTTCGCCGTGCTCCTGCTGGCCCCGGGCGCCGCGCTCGCCCAGACCACCGAGCCCGCCGACACGGCCCCCGCCGATTCCGCGCCGGCCGCCCCCGCGCGCCCGTCTCGCTGGGCCGCGCCGTTCTCGGTGGAATCCACCGGCCGCCCCACGCCGCACCGCGTCCAAGGCGAGGTCGTCTGGATCACCCCGTCGCGCACCGCCCGCCGCGCTGCTCCCGCCGCGGAGCAGGCCGCCGAGGCCCGCGACACCGCCGCGGACGATGCGGGCAGCCCGGACAGCGCTCCGCCGCCCCGCCGCGCCGCGCGCGCGGACACGACCACCCGCCGCACCCCCGGGCGCCGCGACACGACGGGTGCGCCCGCTACGATGCGAACCCGGCCGCGCACGCACCGGGTGGCCGCGGGGGAAACGCTCTCGGCGGTCGCGCGGCGCTACGGCGTGACCACCGCGCAGCTCCGCGCCCTGAATCCGGACGACACCTCGGGCGCCCTGGAAGCTGGCACGGTGCTGCGTCTTCCGCCCACGCCGCGCCCCCCCGCCGCCACGCCCGCGCGCCCCGCGCCCGCCACGCACACCGTCGCCGCGGGCGAGACGCTGTTCGGGCTGGCGCGCCGCTACGGCGTGAGCACGGACGCCATCCGGCGCGCCAACGACCTCCCCAGCGACCAGCTGCGCGCGGGGCAGACGATCGTGATCCCGGCACCGTAGGCCCTCACCCGGCAGCTTACAGCTGCCACCCGCTCCCACAAACCGCCGTGGGAGAGGGGACGTGGGGCCGGCGCGGGTGGGCGGGCGGCGGTGCGGCATCGGGCATGCGCGCGATGAATCGCGCCCCTACTGGATCTCTGCGACCCGCGCGCCAGCGAGGAACGAGCGGGGGTGAGGGCCCTTCCTTCAACGAGGAAAACCATGACCGAAGCGACTGCGCCGCGGGCCGAAGTGCTCCGCACCCGCGATCTGGTGGGGTGGGACGTGACCGACCGCGAAGGGACCAAGATCGGCGACCTGGCGGACCTGCTGTTCGGGCGCGACGGGAAGATCCGCTACGTGTCGGTGAACCTGGGGCTCTTTCGCAAGCACGTGCTGGTGCCCGCGGAGGTGCTGGAGTGGTCCGCGGGGGCGCTGGTGGTGTCGCCGTGGACGGCCGCGGAGGTCAAGGCGCTCCCCGCGTACGAGGGCGAGCCGCTCACCGCCGGGGTGCTGGAGGAGATGGAGCGCGCCCATCCTCGCTTCTACGGCGACGCGCCCGCGGTCGCGGACAGCGGCGAGCACCGCATCGTGCCGCTGAGCGAGGCGCGCGACTTCCGGCTGGCGCGCGGCGCGCCCAACCCGCGCGGCTGGACGGTGTTCGCGGGCGACAACGAACGGGTGGGGGTGGTGAAGGAGCTGCTGGTCGATCCCGTCGCCATGAAGATCCGCTTCATCTCCGTGGACCTGGCGGACGACCTCTTCAACCTGCGCGAGGACCGGCACGTGCTGGTGCCGATGGAGACGGTGGAGCTGCGCGACCGCGGCGAGGACGCGTGGATCATGGGCGCCACGGCCAGCCAGGTCGCCGCCCTTCCGGCCTACACGGGCGGCGCGGTGGACCGCTGGATGGAGCG
>JAUJMI010000168.1 GCA_030446945.1 Longimicrobium sp.
ACGAGGCGTCCCTGCGGGGGCAGCGAGGAACGAGCGGGGGTGAGGGCCGGCGGTCGCTGCCGGCCCTCTTTCGTCGTTACGAAGATCCGCGCCTCTTGCATGAGAAGCCCGCCCGCCGTATCATTTGCGAAAGTACGGTGGATGGGACTCGATACCTAAGAAAATTAAGTGAACGGTCAGCCTCGCCTGGACGACGTGGATACTCGGCTCCTGGAGATCCTGCAGGACAACGGGAGGACCTCGCAGCACGACCTGGCGGTGGCGGTGGGGCTCTCGTCGCCGGCGGTGGGGGAGCGGCTGCGGAAGCTGGAGGAGCGCGGGATCATCCGCCGCTTCGCCGCCGTGCTCGATCCCAAGCTGCTGGGGCGCGACGTTACCGCGTTCCTCGCGGTGGGGATCGCCGGGTCGAGCTACTACGATGAGTTCAGGGCGCGCGTGCTGGCGCACCCCGAAGTGCTGGAGTGCCACTCGATCACCGGCCAGGGATCGCACCTGCTCAAGGTGCGCACCGACAGCACCTCGGGGCTGGAGGGGCTCCTCGCCGAGATCCAGAGCTGGCCGGGAGTGCAGTGGACGAACACCAGCATCGTCCTTTCGACCATCAAGGAAACCGCCGCGCTCGGGCTCCGGCCGCGCGCGCAGACGGATGGGGCGTCCGCCCCGAAGCGGTAGCCGCACCCGCACGCCCTTCAACCCGAGCAGAAGGAAGGAGCTCCAATGCCCAAGACCGCCGCCCGCTTCGACACCCTGGCCGCCGCCACCTGGGAAGCAGACGAGAGCCGGAACGGAGATGGCGCCGCACGCGGCCCCATGGACATCGAGGGAATTTTCGGCAAGAACACTTTTGGCTTGGCGGAGATGCGCGCGCGACTCCCCAAGCAGGTGTTCAGGGCGCTGATGAACACCGTGGACCGCGGCGAGCCGCTGGACGCCAGCGTGGCCGACGCGGTGGCGCTCGCCATGAAGGAGTGGGCCACCGAGCGCGGCGCGTCGCACTTCACGCACTGGTTCCAGCCGCTCACCGGCTCCACCGCCGAGAAGCACGACTCCTTCATCACTCCCAACGTGGGCGGGGGCGCCGTCGCCGAGTTCAGCGGCAAGGAGCTGATCCAGGGGGAGCCGGACGCCTCGTCGTTCCCCTCGGGCGGGCTGCGCGCCACCTTTGAGGCCCGCGGCTACACGGCGTGGGACCCCACGTCGCCAGCCTTCATCGTCGACACCCCGGCCGGGTGCTACCTCTCCATCCCCACGGCCTTCGCGTCGTGGACGGGCGACGCGCTGGACGTCAAGATCCCGCTCCTGCGCTCCATCGCCGCGCTGGAGACGCAGACGCGGCGCGCGCTGGCGCTCTTTGGCGACACGGCGGAGCGGGTCGTGGCCACCTGCGGGCCGGAGCAGGAGTTCTTTCTGATCGACCAGGAGTTCTTTTACCGCCGCCCCGACCTGGTGACCACCGGCCGCACGCTGTTCGGCGCCAAGCCGCCGCGCGGGCAGGAGTTGGAAGACCACTACTTCGGCTCCATTCCGGACCGGGTCCTGGCCTTCATGACCGAGGTGGAGCGCGAGCTGTACAAGCTGGGCGTGCCGCTGCGCACGCGGCACAACGAGGTGGCGCCGGGTCAGTTCGAGATGGCGCCCATCTACGAGAACGCCAATCTGGCGGCCGACCACCAGCAGCTGGTGATGATCACGCTGCGCAAGGTGGCGCGGAAGTACGGGATGGCGTGCCTCCTCCACGAGAAGCCCTTTGCCGGCGTCAACGGGAGCGGCAAGCACCTCAACTGGTCGCTGGGCACCGAGAACGCCAACCTGCTGGAGCCGGGCGACACGCCGCACCAGAACATGCAGTTCCTCTTCTTCTGCACCGCCGCGCTGCGCGCGGTGGAGCGGCACCAGGACCTGCTGCGCTCGGCCGTGGCCTTCGCCGGCAACGACCACCGGCTGGGGGCCAACGAGGCGCCGCCCGCCATCATCTCCGTCTTCCTGGGCACCCAGCTGGCGGACGTGTTCGAGCAGATCGAGCAGAGCGGCACCGCCACGTCCAGCAAGCAGGGCGGGCTGATGGGTCTGGGGACGCACGTGCTCCCGCACATCCCGCAGCACGCGGGCGACCGCAACCGCACCTCGCCCTTCGCCTTCACGGGGAACAAGTTCGAGTTCCGCGCGCTGGGCGCGTCGCAGTCCGTCTCGTGGCCGGCCACGGTGCTCAACACCGTCATGGCCGAGGCGATCGACGATCTGTGCGCCGCCCTGGAGGCCGAGGTGGAGAAGGGGACCTCGTTCGAGGACGCCCTGCGGCAGCTGATCGCCACGGAGATCCGCCGCGTGAAGCGCATCATCTTCAACGGCGACGGCTACGCCGACGAGTGGCAGCACGAGGCGGAGCGCCGCGGACTCCTGAACCTGCGCACCACGCTGGACGCGCTGGAGACGATGGTGAGCGACAAGAACAAGGCGCTCTTCCAGAAGTACGGCGTCCTCTCGCCGCGCGAGCTGGACTCGCGCCACGAGATCGCGCTGGAGACCTACTTCAAGACGATCAACATCGAGGGCGAGACCACCGCGGACGTGGCGGCCACGATGATCCTGCCGGCGGCGTTCCGCTACATGAACGACCTGCTCGCCGCCGCCGAGCGCGCCGCGGACATCAAGCTGGACGCGCGCGGCTTGCACTCCACGCTCCAGGAGCTGAACGGCCTGGTCGACGAGCTGCGCGAGGCCCTCGACACTCTGCGCACCCACAACGCCGAGCTGGGCGGCGACGACGTGCACTCCAAGGCCTACCACATGCGCGACCACATCGTCCCCGCGATGCTCGCCGTGCGCTCCGCCGTGGACCGGCTCGAAAAGGTCGTCCCCGACGACATGTGGCCGCTCCCCACGTACCGCGACATGCTGTTCGTGAAGTAACGGCGGGACACGCATCAAGCCGAAGGGCCGCTCCCTCGCGGGGGCGGCCCTTCGCTCGTGGCATCGCTCCCGGGGAGAGCGCCGAGTTCGGAATCTGCGGGGGCTTCAGCCCCGGCGACGGGGATCGACACAATCCCCGGGTTCCGCATCAACGATCCGGATCTCCGCCCAGCGACTCCATGCGCGCGCGCAGGTGGCCGAGGTGGGTGGTGAAGACGGAGTCCTCCTCCGGCTCGGCGCGGCCGTCGGCGGCGAGCATGGCGAGCGCGAGGCCGCTGAGGGCGGTCACTACCTGGCGCGTGTTCTGGGTACCGCGCTCGCGGTCCATCGCCAGAACGGATTCGAGGTAGGCGGGGGTGGCGGTCAGGAAGTCGTGGAGCGCGTCCGGGTCGTCGGCCAGCTGCACGCTCTCGGCGATGGAGCGGCGCAGGACGGGGTCGCTGGGGTGCTCGCCCGTGGCGGCGCGGAACACCTCTCCAAAGAGCTCCAGCTCGTGCTCGTTGAGGTCGTCGTCGCCGCCAGCCAGCACGCCCAGGAAGCGGGTCAGGTGCGCGACCGCGTTCTCGGGCGCGGTGCCCGGACCGGACCAGTAGCCCTGCTCGTCCGCGTTGAAGGCGGCTTCTACGACCAGCCTTGACAACTCGTCGGGCGACAGGTGGATGCTGTGGCTCATGGATCGGGTGGGGACAGGGCGGCGTAGGGTGCGGACGGGGCAAGGTGCCGGTTGCCGTCCTCCGCTGCAAGGGCGCGCTCAGGCGAGCTCGTGCACCGTCGTCCCGACGTCGAACAGGAACTCGGGAGCGAAGTCCGCTCCGCCGTTCGGGCGAACAGCAATCTCACGCGGAGACGGGGAGACGCGGAGGAGTCACGCGTATTTCCCTCCGCGGCCTCCGCGTCTCCGCGTGAGGCCATGCAGTTGCCGTGGCGCCCTGCGTCTCTGCGCGAAACCGTGGGAAAGCAGAAGGGCCGCCCACGTCAGGGCGGCCCTTCTTGATCGAACCCGAGGCTCTTCAGGCGAGGATCGACGGCATCTCCTGGCGGTTGATCACCTCGACGACCAGCACCGGCTCCAGCGGCATCACGCGCTCCTCCACCCAGGAGCGGAAGCAGTCGTAGCCGAACTCGCGGGCGGCGCGCGCCTGGTCCGGGAAGCCGAAGTAGTCCGCCCACCCCTCCTGCTCCGCCCTCCACTTGCAGTCCCAGTGGAAGCGGACGTGCCGCTCTTCCGTCGCGGTGCGCACGATGGCGGTGCCACGGTAGAACTCGCACCCGCTCGAGCCCCGGACCTCGATTGATTCGATGGCGAGGTCGGGATATTCTAACAGCACCTTGGTCAGCGTCCGCTCCACCTTGATGGGGGGCGAAAGCCGGTCGAAAGAGATCCGTTCGTTCGGTCGGCCGCTGTTGTGGAATGAGCGGAGTGCCGCGCGGAAGGCATCGCAGGCCGGGGACTGGAGGAGGAGGTCTTCGGTCGTCATCACGCGCGCGGTTGGGGGTGGTGGGTGCCGTTGCGATTACAAGATAATTAAGAGTTGCCGATCCGCCAACCCGTTGCCGCAAATGCGCTTGCATTCGCGCCGGTCCGCGGCGCCAAGACGGAGGCCGATGCCTGAGGGGAAGGGGCGGTGACGGATGCGAGCGCGGAGCTGCGCGCGCCGGAAGAGGTCGTCCGCATCACGCGGGTCCTGCAGGATGCGGGCTTCGAGACGTGGACGGTCGGGGGCGCCGTGCGCGATGCCCTGGCGGGCCGCACCCCCGGCGACTGGGACCTGGCCACCGCCGCCCGCCCCCGCGACGTGCAGCGCATCTTCCGGCGCACCGTTCCCGTGGGGGTGGCGCACGGCACCGTCGGCGTGCTGGGCAAGGACGGGCGGATGTACGAGGTGACCACCTTTCGCCGCGACGTGGAGACGGACGGGCGGCACGCCGTCGTGCACTTCGCGGACACGGTGGAGGAGGACCTGCAGCGGCGCGACTTCACCATCAACGCCGTCGCCTGGCACGCGCTCACCCGCGAGCTGCGCGACCCGCACGGCGGCGTCCCCGACCTGCGCGACGGCGTCCTGCGCACGGTGGGAGACCCGCGCGAGCGCTTCCGCGAAGACCGGCTGCGCGTGCTGCGCGCCCTGCGCTTCGCCGCGCGCTTCAGGCTGCGCATCGACCATGCGACCTGGGCCGCCGCCCGCGAGTCCGCCCCCGAGCTCCCCCGCCTCTCCGCCGAGCGGGTCCGTGAGGAGCTCCTCAAGGTTTTCCGCGAGGTGGAGCGCCCCTCCGCGGCGCTGCGGCTGTACGAGGGATGCGGCGCGCTCGCCACCCTCTACCCCGAGCTGCAGGCGTGCATCGGCGTGCCCGACGGCGAGGGGGACGTGTGGAGCCACCTGCTGAAGACGGCCGACGCCCTCCCGCGCCGCCACGCCGCGCTGCGCCTTCCCGCGCTCCTGCACGACATCGGCAAGGCAAGCACGGCGGAGGCCGGATTCGCGGACCACGCGGCGGCGGGCGCGGCGGCGGCGTTCGGCATGCTGCGCCGCCTCAAGTTCTCCAACGCGGACACGGATCGCGCGGTGCACCTGGTGGCGCAGCACAGCGGCATCCCCGCCTCCGATGGGCCGGAGCCGCAGCTGCGCCGCTGGCTGCGCCTGGTGGGCGCCGGCTACGTGCGCGACGTGCTGCGCCTGCGCGTGGCGGACGTGCGGGCGCGCGGCGCGCGGGAGCGTGACCCGCGCCTGCGTGAAACCGCGGCGCTGCGCCGGCGCGTGGGGAGGATCCTGGCCTCGGCCCCCGCGTTCACCCTGGGCGACCTGGCCATCGGCGGCACCGAACTGCGCCAGCTCGGCATCCCCGCGGGGCCGGTGATGGGCGAGATCCTCCGCGACCTGCTGGAGCGCGTCACGGACGATCCGTCGCTCAACACCGTCGAAGCGCTCTCCGCAATCGTGCGCTCGCGGATCGGCTCCCCGGAGGATTGATGTCGCAACCCGAAGTCTGGCTGCGCGGCCCCATGCCCGGCGTGCCGCCGCTGCTGATGCCTGCCGCGCACGCCCTGGCCGGCGCCGGCGAGGACGTGGCGCGCGCGGCGGACGGTCTCACGGTCGAGCGGCTATGGGCGCGGCCGGCCGGCGTCGCGTCGGTCGGTTTCCACCTGCGCCACATCGCCGGCGTACTGGACCGCCTGCTGAGCTACGCCCGCGGCGAGTCCCTCAGCGACGCCCAGCTCGCCTACCTCCGCGCCGAGCCCGACCCCGGCGACCCCGCGCCATCCGTCGACGACCTGCTGCGCGGCGTGGACGAGGCGGTCGCGCGCGCACTCGCGCAGATCCGCGCGACCCGCGAAGAGGATCTCCTGCTCCCGCGCGGGGTGGGCCGGCTCCAGCTGCCGAGCACGGTGATGGGCCTGATCTTCCACGCGGCCGAGCACGCGCAGCGGCACACGGGGCAGGTGGTCACGCTCAGCCGCATCGTCCGGGCGAGTTAGTCTCGCAGCTTCAGGAGCGCGGCTTCCGTGGGCCGGAACCCGGCCGCCGCGTAGAAGCCGGCGAGGTGCGGCTCGTAGTCGACGTGGAGCCATTCCACGCCCGCCTGGGCGGCCATCGCCGCGGCGTGGCGGACGAGCGCGAGGCCGAGACGGCGGCGGCGGAACTCCGGGTGCACCGTGGGATCAAGGAGGAACGCGTGGTCGCCGCCGTCCCATGCGACCTTGACGAACCCGATCAGCCGCCCCGCCGCGAACGCGCCGAAGTGCCCCAGGCAGTGCGCGAGCGCCGGGGCGAATGCGCGCGGGGTGTGCCCCGGCCACGACGCGGCGAAGAGCGAGTTGAGCTGATCGTCCGTCAGCTCGGGGCCCGCGACGATCTCCACATCGTCGATCATCGGTAGCGGATCGCGTCGAGCGGGCGCTGGCCGCGGAGGGGGAGGATGACGCCGGGGTTGAGGATGCCGAGCGGGTCGAAGGCGAGCTTCACGGCGCGGAAGCACTCCACGATCTCCGCGCCCCAGACGATCTCGATCAGAAGCGGGCGAACGCCGACGTCGCCGTGCTCGCCGGCCATGGTGCCGCCCAGCGCCGCGACGCCCTCCGCCACCTCGTAGACGATGGCCTCCACGCGCGCTTTCCACCCCGGCGCGCCCACGTCCACCAGCGGGTTGACGTGCAGGTTGCCGTCGCCGGCGTGGCCGAAGATGACGGCGGGGAGGTCGTTGGACCCCAGCACGCGCCGCAGGAGGTGGACGTAGTCCGCGAGGCGATCCAGGGGAACGACGCCATCCTCGATGAACTGCATGGAGATCCGCCCGCCGGCCAGCTTCGCGATCAGCGGGCTCGCGGCGTGGCGCACGTGCCAGAAGCTCTCCTGCTCGTCCGGATCGACGGCGATGCTGATCCGGTCCGCCACTCCGCCCAGCGCCGCGCGTACGCGGTCCAGCGAAGCGGCGACTTCCGCAACGGAAGCGCCCTCCATCTCCACGAAGAGGATCGCCTCCAGGCCGGGGCGCAACGGGTAGCCGGGATCCTCGCCGCCGCCGCGCACCAGGTCGATGAAGG
>JAUJMI010000169.1 GCA_030446945.1 Longimicrobium sp.
TGCTCAGGTTCCTGGCGTCGCGCGTGAAGTCGCGCCGCATCGTCCTCCCGCCGCACCCGGTGCTGGTGGAGGACTTCCGCGCCTGCATCCGCGCCGGGAGCCGCGCCCTCGTCACCGCCCCTCACCTCCCCGGCGACCGTGACGCGCAGGGCCGCACCCACGCGCGCGACATCCTGCGCACCCTGCTGGCCGGAGCGCGCAAAGCCGTCCGCCGCGACGAGGCGCCCTATCTGGACCTGGCCGCGCGCATGATCGAGTCGGGGAGCCTATCCGAGCGCATCCGCGCCGAGCTGGAGCCCTTCGCTGACGCCGACGACGAGCAGTTCACCGAGGCCGCGCGCCGCATCTACATCGAGCTGGCGGACTCGCTCGACGCGAACGTGCCGTGGCATGGGCGCGGGCTTGAGGCGTGGCGTGGCCGAGCCCAGCGCCTTTGAGAAAATGCGCGCGAACGGGTGCGCTCCTCTGGCGGCAGCATGCGCTCACGTTGTCAGATTTCTGGCGGTACATCCTTCTGGTGCGGCTGTTGGGCCGGGACTATCCTGCGGGTGCAGTCCCCAGCGAGCCGCACACACCCGAGGGATCATGGCCAGCGCGTTCGAAGGACGATTCACCCCCCAGGAGTACCTCGCTCGCGAGCGCGCTTCGCCCGGCTCCAAGAGCGAGTATGTCAACGGCCACATCTACGCGATGGGCGGCGCAAGCCTCGCGCACAACCGCATCGTGTTCAACCGCGCGCGGGAGCTGGGCAACCAGATCCGCGGCGGCCCGTGCAGCGCCAGTGTCAACGACATGCGCGTCAAGGTGCCACAGACGGATATGTACACGTACCCGGACGTGGTCGTGGTTTGCGGCGAGCCCAGGCTGGAGGACGACCATTTCGACACGCTGCTGAACCCAGCCATCATCATCGTGGTGCTCTCCCCCTCCACGGAGCGGTACGACCGCGGCGACAAGTGGGCGCACTTCCGTCAGCTGGAATGTCTGCAGATGTACGTGCTGGTGACCCAGAACCAGGCCCGCGTGGAGACGTTCACGCGGCGCGGCGGCGAGTGATCTTCGCGGAGGTAAGTGGAGAAGAGAGGGTCCTGACCCTGGAAGCGGCGGATTGCTCGATTCGATTGGAAGCCATCTACGAGGGCGTGAAGACGGTTGCCACCGCGCCGGGATCCGGCGGCCCGGCGGAGGAACAAACGGCGTAAGTGTGGCTGCTACAAGCTGTTACACGCTATTGCGGCACGGGTCGTGCGGTCCCCCGCGGCGAACCCTTTATCGTCTAAGATGATGCCGCTACGAAACTTCGAAGACTCGCGAGGACAGCCCTGCACGGTGTGGAACGTCACACCCTTCGCGGTGCAGGGGACGGAACGGCGAACGGTCGAGCGCCGGGTGTCCGGTGGCGTGCTGTACAGCGGCCCGGAGCGCCGGACCAGCAGGGACCGCCGCGTGCGCTCCCCCGGGCTGATGATGCCGGGGCTGGGTTCGGGGTGGCTCTGCTTCGAGCGCGGGGAGGAGAAACGGCGCCTGAGCCCCATCCCGCCCGGCTGGGAGGCGGCGCCGGATGCGGAGCTGGAGGCGCTGTTCGAGCAGGCCCGCCCGGTCACCCGCCGCGCGCTCGCGATCTCGTAGGGAGTCGCGGGTCCTGCGGAAACGGCGGAGGCGCGGGAAAGATCTCCCGCGCCTCGCGCTCCGCGTGCCCGCCGGAAAGTGCGTCCTAACGCCGCCCGTCCACCCCGTTCAGCTGGCGCTCGTGGCGCTCCATGTGGTCCAGCACCCTCTCGGGAGCCACGTCCTGCGCCAGCTCGCGCAGCTCGGGGTGTTTGGCGGCGTCCACGTCCAGCCGCCTGGCGATCTCGGTCACCAGGGTGATGAGCTGGGTGATCTCGTGCTCGGCCAGGAGCGAGACCTGGAGGTCCAGGTCGGCGCGCGTGTCGGCCTGGGCCTGCATGCGGTTCTGCGAGATCAGCACGAAGGTGGAGAGGAAGATCGCCTCCACCGACGCCATCATCGCCAGCACCACGAACGAGGGATCGAAGCGCGGGAGCGGCGTCCACCCCAGGTTGACGATGATCCACGACCCGAAGATCGCCAGGTGGAGGTACACGAAGAGCATGCTCCCCGTGAAGCGCGTCACCCGGTCGGCGATGCGGTCCTGCGCGCTCTTCCGCCGCTCGTCCTCGCGCCGGCGCTCGAGGAGGGCGACGATGTTGCGGTCCACCACGCCGGCCATCTCCGGCGTCTGGTCCCGGTCCGGGATCAGGCGCCGGTGATTGAGCGGCGCCTCGCGAGGCGCGTCCATCAGTCGCCGGTCCCCAGCTCCGCCGTGCGGCTCCCCCCGCTGGTAGGCGACGTGGGGGTGGGCACCCGGTCGCCGTTGGGGAGGATGGGGCGGTGCGTCTGCAGGTCGAATCCGTACCCGGTGGGAAGGACGTGGATGAGCGCGTCGGTCAGCGCCAGCACGTCCTCGTCGCTGGCGCGGGGGGCGCTGGAGTGGGTGACGTGGCCGTTGAACACCATCACCGCGTTCTCCCCCAGCACGGTGAATCTGACGCCCAGATCCACCTCGACGGCGGTGTTCTCGTCGATGCCGATCCCCAGCACCTGCGGGTTGTGGGCGAAGACGGTCATCAGGCGGCTCACGCGGCCGCGCTGGTTGAAGTGGGTGTCGACCACGGTGTCGCGCCACAATCCCAGCCCGGGGGCGAGCGAAACATCCGCGCGGCGCACGGAGCCCTCGTTGGTGCCGCCGATCAGCATCACGCTGCTCATGGCGGCGGCGCCCGCGCTGGTGCCGGCCACGATCATGCCGTGGTTGAAGAGGCGCTCGCGGATTCCTTCTGCGAAGTGCGTCCCCGCGATGAGGGCAACGAGCCTGAGCTGGTCGCCGCCGGTGAAGAAGACGCCCGTCGCGCGCTGCACCGCTTCCAGCAGCTCGGGGACGTCCGCTTCGTTGCGCTCCTCGACGACCGCGGGGATGACCTCCGCCACGCCCAGCTCGTCGAACACCTTGCGGTAGGTCTCGAACGCCTCTTCGGCGTCGCCCGCCGGCGACGAGCAGACGATGATGCGCGCCTGGTCACCCCCCACCAGCTCCACCACGCGGGCCAGGATCTCCATGTCGCCGCCGTCCTTCTCCTCGGCGCCGCCGATCACCACCAGCCGCCCGACCTTCCCCGATCCATCCGTTTTCGACATTGCCCCCTCTCGGTTCCGTCACCCACCTCCCGCATCGTGGAGGAGCAGAGTCAAAGATCACGCCACGCTCAACCCACGAACGGCGCCACCGGCACTCCGGGCACTTCCACCGGGACGCGGAAGAGGTCGCCGGACTCCCACGCTGCCTCGATCTGCTCGTCGCCCAGCCCGATCTGCGCCGTCGTCACGTACAGCTCGCGCCGCTCCGGCCCGCCGAACGCGCAGCTGGTGGGGATGGGCACGGGGAGCTCGATGCGACCCACCTCCCGCCCGTCCGGCGCGAAGCGGATGACGCACCCCCCCTCCCACTGCGCCGACCAGAGGCACCCCTCGGTGTCGGTGGAGGCGCCGTCCGGAAAGCTGTCTTCGCCCGACAGGTCCGCGAAGACGCGGCGTTCCCCCACCGTGCCCGCGTCCGCGTCGAACGGATAGGCGTAGATCCGCTTGGCCGGCGAGTCAGCCAGGTACATCGTGCGCTCGTCGGGGCTCCACGCGAACCCGTTGGCGATGGTGAGCTCCCCGCCCATGCGCCGCAACCCGGAGCCGTCCAGCCGCCAGACTGACGCCTCGCCATCCTCTTTCGCGAACGTGCCGAACCAGAGGCGGCCGCGAGGGTCGCACTTGCCGTCGTTGATGCGCTCGCGCGCGTCGAGCCCGGGCACCGCGGCGAGCGTCTCCACCCGCCCCGTCTCAGCGCTCAGCCGCACGACGCGCTGGCGCAGCCCCACCAGGGCGCCGCCCTGCGCGGGGACGGCAAAGGCCACGGCCTCGCCCATGTCGAAGGCACGTTCCTGGCCGGTGCGCGGATCCCGGCGGTGCACGCGGTAGCCCCACACGTCCACCCACCAGAGCACCCCTTCCGCGGCGTCCCACGAGGGGCCCTCGCCCAGGCGGGCGCGGGCGCGGAGGACGGCGGTGGGTTGGGCTTCGGGCATGGACCGGTGTAGAGTTCGGGGCGCGCGGGGACCCTCACCCCCGTCTCGTTACGCTCGACTGCCGGGTGGTAGGTCGTGGATGCGCGACGGGGTCCGTTGCCGGACCCCGTCGTGCTTGCGATCCGTCCTGGCGTGCTTACGGCTGGGTCCCGGTGCCGGTGGTGCCGCCGGTCGTGTCGGTGGTCCCGGTGGTGCCGCCCGTGGTGCCCGCGCCCATCCCCGTCGTGTCCGCGGTCATGCCGGTGCCGGTCGTGCCCGTGGTCCCGGCAGCGCCGCCGGCCGCCGCGGGATCGGTGGTGCCGGTCATCGCCGGGTCCACGGTGGTGCCCGCCGCGCCCGCGTCCGTCGTGGCCGCACCGCCTGCCTCGCCCGCGGCCCCGCCCTCTCCACCCTCGCCACCGCCGCCACACGCCGCGGCGCCGACCATCGCGGCCAGGGCAAGGGTCGAAAGAAGTCGGCTCGTCTTCATCGTGTCCTCCAGAACTCGATTTGGTGAATTGCGCGGCTCCTCGGCCGCGATGCCGGCGTCCTACGCAACATCCACCCCGCACCCCGTACAGCCGCGCGCCACCGAGGCCGCCGTGTTACGCTCCGCTACGGGGTGGGGGGCGGGGGCGTCCCCGGCGTCGGCGTGGAGGCGCCGCTGGTGGTGCCGGCCGGTCCGCCCGCGGTGGATGCGTCCAGGGCGGGGCTCTGCCCGGCCGTGTCCGTGGTCGCGCCGGTGGTGGCGCCGCCCGTCGTGCCGCCGGTCACGGTGGGGTCGGTGGCCCCCGTGGTGCCGCTGGTCATCGCCGGGTCTGCCGTGGTGGTGCCCGCCGCGCCCGCGTCCGTCGTGGCCGCACCGCCCGCCTCGCCGCCCTCTTCACCGCCGCACGCCGCCAGCATCGCCGCCAGCGCCAGGGCCGGGATCATCCGTGTCGTCTTCATCGCTCCTCCAGTCGGTTGAACGTTCACTGCCGCGACCCCTCGGCGTCGCGGTCGGGGCACTTCCCCCCCACCAGGTGGATCGCCCGCTTGCTGTCCTCCAGGAAGCGCTCCTCCACCACCGTCTTCCCGTCGCGCACCATGAAGACGCCCTCGGAGAGCACGTGGACGATCTCCAGGGAGCCCTTTTCCAGGAGGAGGATATCGCCCCATTTCCCTTTCTCCAGCGTCCCCTTCATCTCCAGCTTCAGGATGCGCGCGGTGTTGCGGGTCACGAGGGCGAGCACCTGCTCCAGCGGAAAGCCGTGCTCCGTCACGCACGAGCGCACCTGCTCCGAAAGGACGCGCGGGCTGCTGATGGCGGCGTCGGACGAGGCCGTGAGGCACGCCGGGTCGCCCCCCGCGTCCAGGTAGAAGCGGAGCCACTTCGCCAGGTCTTCCTCGATGGTGTCGACGTCCACGTTGCACCCGCGCTTCGTGAGCTCCACCGCCTCGGCCATCAGCTTCTCGTTGCGCTGCACGTGCGTGGGGTAAACGCAGCGCGGGTCTATGTCGTGCTCGTCCAGGATCAGGCGCAGCGGCCCCAGCCGGCGGTCCATCTCGCCCACGTGGAAGTGCGTCACGCCCGATTTCCTCGCCAGCATCCCGCCGATGTAGGTGTCGCTGACGACGCGCGCCAGCTCCACGGCGCTGGTGTTCATCGCGCGCCGGTCGGATATGGCCACCTCGCCGGTGCCGATCACCTCCTCCAGGAACATGATGTCGTCGCGCACCGAGTTCATGATGGAGGTGGGCGGGACGTTGTAGCCGCCCGTCCACAGGTAGGCGTTGAGCCCCTGCTCGTTGAGGCCCTTCACCTTGGCCAGGAGCCCCGCCATCGTCTTCATGGTGGTGTCCACCCCCAGCGCGCCGATCGCGGTGGTGATGCCGTACGGCACGATCTCGCCGATGAAGAACTCGGGGGTCTGCGTGGCGAATCCATCCTCGCCGCTCCCGCCCAGGAGGTGCATGTGGGGATCGATGAAGCCGGGGACCACCAGGCACCCCGTGGCGTCGATCACCTCGCACTCCACGCCGATGGCCTCCACGGCCCTGCGGTCCACCTCGCCCACCTTGCCGATCTTGCCGTCGGTGAGGAGCACCTGCTGCTTCCCGACCGGAGCCGGCGTGTAGACCTCCCCGTTCTCGATCAGCTTGATCACGCGTCCCCTCCCCCGCTCCGATGGTCCCCCCGCACAAGACGAACGGGGCGCGGAATGCGCGCCCCGTTCCCCCCCCGCCTCACGGCCGCGGCGGCGGAGGCGCGTGTCACGGCGTCGTGGCGGTGCCGCCGGTGGCTCCCGCGCCGCCCCCCGGAGTGCCCGAGACGCCCATCGTGTCGGTGCTGCCGGTCGCAGGCATGGCTCCGGTGCTGGTGTCGCCCGCCGTCGCTCCGGCCGGCATGGTGCTGGTCGCGCCCGTGCCCGCGCCTGTAGTGTCCAGCGCCGGGGCCGCGGCACCGCTCGGAGCGCCCGCGGTGGTGTCGGCCGTGGCTCCGTTGGCCGCGTCGCCGCCGCCGCACGCCGCCGTGCCCAGCAGCGCTGCGACGGCGAGGGTTGTTCCGCTTCTCCGCATGCGTCCTCCGTCTGGTGTGGGTGCGAATGGAGCGGCGCGCGGCGTCGCAACGTGCGTGCCCGGGCCCGTTCAGCACGACTGTTGCGCACGCGGCGGCCCATTCGCTGAACGAAAGGGGGGCCGGGATGGAGGGAAAGGTGTGCGTGGTGACGGGTGCCACCGGGGGGATCGGCGGGGCGACGGCGCGGGGGCTGGCGGCGCGGGGCGCGACCGTGCTGCTCGTGGCGCGCGACCCCGTTCGCGGCGAGGCGCTGCGCGAGTCGATCGCGCGGGGAACGGGGAACGAGCGCGTCCGCCTGGTGCGCGCGGACCTGTCTTCGCAGGCGGAAGTGCGCGCGGCTGCGGCGGAGATCGCGTCGGCGCACCCGCGCGCGGACGTGCTGGTGAACAACGCCGCCGTCTACACCCGCCAGCGCGCCGAGTCTGTGGACGGGATTGAGCTCCAGTGGGCTGTCAACCACCTCGCGCCCTTTCTGCTCACCCACCTCCTCCTCGAGCGCCTGCGGGCCGCGGGGGGCGCGCGTGTGGTCACCGTCTCGTCGCAGGCGCACCAGGGCAGACGCATTCCGTGGAACGACATGGCGATGCGGCGGCGCTACTTCGGATGGCGGACGTACGGCGTCACCAAGCTGGCGAACCTCCTCTTCACCCGCGAGCTGGCGCGCCGCGAGAGCGGGATCACCGCCCACGCCATGCACCCCGGTGTCGTCGCCACGGAGCTGCTTATGCGCGGTTTCCCGCCGATCCGCCTCTTCCGGCGC
>JAUJMI010000170.1 GCA_030446945.1 Longimicrobium sp.
TGTTCCTGGCCGGGATGCCCGCGGCCACCGTGGGGACGATGTGCACCTGCGCCGGGCCGCCGGACACCATCGCGCGTGGGTCGTCCACGGTGTTCATCGGCGGGAAGCCGGCGGCGCGGGTGGGGGACACGACCATGCACGGCGGCATCATCACGGAGGGCGCCCCCACGGTGCTGATCGGCGATTCTGGCGGCGACGGGGCGGGCACGCGCCATGAGCACCGCGCGCCGGTCCGCCGCTCCCCTGGGTCTGGAGGGTATTAAAGGTTCCCGGAGCGGCAGCCAGAGGGAGCCGCCCCCGCACCCGACCTCCTGAACGGAGCACCGCCCGGTCCGTGCCTCCGCGCCGGGTTCGGGCGCGGAGTGAAGGAAGCGATCCATGCCGCCGGCTCGCCACTGGCCCGTGTTCCTCCGCCAGGCCCGTACCGCCTGCGGGCGCGGGGGCCGGTTCGATACGGGTGGCGTCGGTCGTCTCCTTCACGCCGCGCCCCGCGACGGCGTGGAGGCAGATGCGGCGTAGTGCTCCGTTCAGGAAGTTCGGCGCAGCTTCTTCAACACGCTTCTAACCCGGCTCGTCCGTGAGGGCGCGCAGCTTCAGCATCGTCGCCCAGTTGCGCGTGGTGGCCCTGTCGCCGAGCAGGCGGTTGAGGGCATCGGGGAGGCGGCTTTCGAGGACGCCGTCCCTGCACCACATGTACGCCACGCGGCGGCCGAGGGCGAGCGAGTCCGTGCCCCAGTCCTCCTTTGTAAGCGGCTCCAGCAGCCCCCTGTCCGCGGGGTCGCGCAGCACGGTGACCAGGAAGCGCGACGGATTCTCCACGTCCCCGAACGGGTTGCCGTCGATCGCCTCGGCCACCTCCGCCGCGGTGAGCACCGTCACGCGCGAGGAAACGCCAGTCCTGGCGACGATCGCCCCCTCGATGCGCGCGGCGGCGTCATCCGCTTCGACGTCCGTAGCCGTGTAGACGACGTTGCCGCTGTTGAGGAGCGTCTTCACGTCCCCGAAACCGATCTCCGCGACGAGGGCGCGCAGCTCCGCCATCGCGATGCGCTTCGCCTTGCCGACGTTGATGCCGCGCAGCAGTGCGGCCTGCTTGCCCGTTGCCATTTTGGCCGGCTCTCAATCCGTGGCGATCACGATGAAGATCATCACGACCATCACCAGGAACGCGACGACGAAGGCGAGTGCGCCGAGCGCGAGCTGCACGGGGATGCCGACCGGCCGCGGTCCGGAGAGAGTGCGGTCGATGACCCACGCGCTGATCCCATCGGCACCGCCAGGGCGGCGGTGTGGAGGAGCATCGACGCGCGGTCGAAGTGCGCGATCGACTCGCCGCGCACCGAGGAAGGGGAACGAGCTTCCAGCCACTATCCCCGCGAACCACACCGGCCACAGGGCCGGGGTGCCGAAACGGCGCCCCGCCGCCACCGCCACGACCACGTAAACGAGGACGAGGACAAGAGATGCGGCGGCTGGACTCCAATCCACGACTACCGATGACACACTGAAGTTCACGTGACGGGCTCTCCGGCGGAGTGGGTCGGTGCGGCGGGCGACGCATAGTGCTCCGCGCTCAGAGGCGTTGTCAACGGAATCGCTCGCGAGACGTGATGAAAAGCCGCGCACGGCCCGGCGCTTGCGAGGGCCGCGCGCCTTACGCGGGCACCCATGGGACTGGAGGGAACGATGAAGATACGGCTGAGGCCGGCGGGCGATCAGGTGATCGTCATCACGGGGGCGGACAGCGGGATTGGGCTGGTGACGGCGCGCGAGGCGGCGCGGCGTGGGGCGCGGGTGGTGATCAGCTCGCGCAACCCGGAGGCGCTCGCCCGTATCGCGGACGACCTGCGCGCCCTGGGCACGGAGGCCGAGTGGCTGGCCGGCGACGTGGGCGACGAGCGGGCGATGCGCGAGCTGGCGCGCGTGGCGGTGCACGCCTTCGGGCGCATCGACACCTGGGTCAACAACGCCGGGGTCGGCATCTTCGGCGAGCTGGAGAAGACGCCGCTGGGAGACGCGCGGCGCCTCTTCGAGACGAACTACTGGGGAATGGTGCACGGCGCGCTCGCCGCGCTCCCGCACCTCCGGCGCAACGGCGGCGCGCTGATCAACGTGGGAAGCGTGGAGAGCGGCGTGCCCATCCCGCTGCACGGGCACTACGCGGCCAGCAAGCACGCCGTCAAGGGCTTCACCGACGCGTTGCGCATGGAGCTGGAGCGCGAGGGCGCGCCCGTGGCGGTGACGCTCATACGCCCGGCGTCCATCGACACGCCCTTCACCGAGCACGCGCACAACCACATGGAGGGCGCCGATCCCGAGATTCCTCCCCCCGTCTACGCGCCCGAGGTGGTGGCGGACGCCATCCTGCACTGCGCCGAGCACCCGCGGCGCGAGCTGATCGTGGGCGGGTCGGGGAAGCAGATGTCGATGATGTGGCGCTGGGCCCCGCGCCTCTTCGGCAGCTACGCGGAGAACGTGATCTGGGAGCAGGAGCGGGCCCCGCAGGGCAGCAAGCGCCGCAACGACGCGCTCTACGCACCCACCACGGCCGGCAGCGAGCGCGGCGACTACCCGGGGCACGTGATGGAGTCCAGCGCGTACACCAGCGCCGCCGAGAACCCGCTCCGCTCCGCCCTCCTGCTGGGCATCCTGGGCGTTGGGACGGTGTGGGCGGTGCGCTCCGGGCTTTTCGGACGGGTGTACGGCGGGGCGCGCGCGCGTGTCACCGGCGACACCATGGCGCGCGCCACCCGCGAGATGCGGCACGTGCTGGAGCACCTGGAGATGCTGGGCGGCAAGCCGGTCGAACAGCTCACCCCCGAGGAGGCGCGGCGCCAGCCCACCCCCGCCGAGGCGGTGTTGGCGCTGCTGCGCAAGCACGGCAAAAGCGCGGAGCCGGAGGAGGTCGGGAGCGTGGTGGACCGCACCATCCCCGGCCCGGGCGGGCCGCTGCCGGTGCGCATCTACGCGCCGCGCGGGGCGGGGCCCTTCCCGGTGATCGTGTACACGCACGGCGGCGGGTGGGTGATCGCCACCAACGACACGTACGACTCCTCCGCGCGCGCGCTGTGCAACGCGGTGGACGCGGTGGTGATGTCCGTGGAGTACCGCAAGGGGCCGGAGCACCGCTTCCCGGCCGCGCACGAGGATGCCTACACGGCCTACGTGTGGGCGCTCGCCAACGCGGCGGAGATCGACGGCGACGCACACCGCATCGCGCTGGCGGGGGAGAGCGCGGGCGCGAACCTCGCCATCTCCACGGCGGTGATCGCGCGCGATCGTGGGGTGCGGCTCCCGGCGCACATCCTGGCGGTGTACCCCATCGCCGACGGCAACACGGACTCCGAGTCGTACGAGGAGAACGCGGACGCCAAGCCGCTCAACCGGCCGATGATGCAGTGGTTCCTGCACCACTACCTGCGCGGCGCGGCGGACACGGGGCACCCGCTGATCTCGCTGATCCACGCGGACCTGCACGGGCTGCCGCCGGTCACCGTCATCACGGCGGAGATCGACCCGCTCCGCTCGGACGGCGAGCACCTGTACGACCGGCTGCGCGACTCCGGCGTGCCGGTGAAGTACCACCTCTACAAGGGCGTCACCCACGAGTTCTTTGGGATGGGTGCGGTGGTGGGCGAGGCGCGCAACGCCGTGAACAAGGCCGCCGCCGCCCTGAGCTCAGCCCTGGAGCGGCCGCTGGCGGAAACGCGCTCGTAGCGCTCGTACGCGGGGGACGCGGAGCGGGCCGGCGGCAGCTGCCGCCGGCCAGCATCGCCTTCTAACGACTCACCGCGCGGATCAGCTCGTCCTTGTTCATCTTGCTGCGCCCCTCGATCTTCTTTTCCCTCGCCATGTTGTAGAGCTCGTCGCGCGTGTGCTCCTCCAGCGGACGGTTGGGGTTCCCCGTGCCCTGCGTGCGCTTGTTGGGCGTGCGCCCCTCCTCGCGCCGGTGCTTGTTGACCGTACGCCCGGCGATCTCCTGCGCCTCGTCCTCGGGCACGCCGCGCGCCTCTGCGCTCCCCTTGATGTGCTCGTACATCCGCTCGTCCTTGCGATTCCATCCGCGGGGCATGGCCGCCTCCTCTCCCGGGTTCGCGCTGCGCCGTTCCGTCGCGGGGTGCCACCTCCGTGCCATGTGGTGTATCACTCGGCAGAAGTGCAGCCGGTGGCATTCCGGCTGCGCGGGGCGAGCTTGGTGGCGCGGTGGAGGAACTCGTGGCTGGAGGATGAGATGAGCGGACCGGAGCGCCCCTGGGCGAACCCGGAGGAGCTGAGCCTGAAGCGGGCCGGGCGGCTGTACGGGCGCGGAATCACGCTGCGCTGCCCGCACTGCGGCAAGGCGCGGCTCCTGAAGTCGTGGTTCAAGCTGAAGCACAAGTGCCCGGAGTGCGGGCTGCGGTCGGACCGGGGAGAGGAGGACTTCTTCCTGGGCGGGATCCTGTTCAACTACGTCTTCTGCGGGCTCGTCTTCCTGGTGGCGGTGGTGCTGATCGTGGCCTTCACCTGGCCCGCCGTGCCGTGGGACTTCCTGCAGTGGGGCGGGATCGCTTTCATCGCCATCCTGCCGTTCCTCTTCTATCCCTTCTCGCTCACCACCTGGCTCGCGTCGGACATCCTGATCAAGCCCGTGACCGACGAAGAGATGGAGTGGCACCGCGCCAGCCGGGAAGGCGAGTTCCGCAGGCAGCGCGTCCGCTGAAACGGGGGCTCTCACGCGGAGGCGCGGAGAACTGCAACTGCAGCTCGCAGAGAGGCACGGAGGAACGGCTTCTCTGTGGCTTTCTATTCCTTCTGTGGCCTCGGTGTGAAGCTTTTTCGGTTTGTTTTCTCCGCGTCTCCGCGTGAGGCAAGTCGTAGAACTACGCCCGCCGCGCGACCTCCGCGCGCACCACCGGCGCCACGCGCGTGCCGAACAGCTCGATGGAGCGCATGATCTGGCGGTGCGGCATCGTGCCGACGCTGAACTGCACCAGGAAGCGGTTGTGCCGGAAGATCTCGTGCTGGAAGAGGATCTTCTCCGCCACCTCCTCCGGGCTCGCCACGAAGCTGGCGCCGCGCAGGGTGCGCGACGCGTCGAACGCCGCGCGCGTGAGCGGTGGCCAGCCGCGCTCGCGCCCGATGCGATTCATCGTCACCGCCGTGGGGCCGAACGCCTCGTCCGCCGCCTGCCGCGAGGTTTCCGCGATGTAGCCGTGCGAGTTGATGCTGACGGGGAGCTTCGCGGGATCGTGCCCGGCGCGGCGTGCCGTCTCGCGATAAAGATCCACGAAAGGCGCGAACCGCTCCGGCTGCCCCCCGATGATGGCGAGGGCCATCGGCAGTCCCAACGTGGCGGCACGTGCCACCGATTGCGGCGTGCCGCCCACCGCCACCCACACCGGCAGCGCGTCCTGGATCGGCCGCGGGTACACGCCCTGCCCCGTGAGCGGCGCCCGGTGCCGCCCCGTCCACGACACGCGCTCGCCCTCGCGCAGCTTCAGGAGCAGCTCCAGCTTCTCGGCGAATAGCTCGTCGTAGTCGTGCAAATCGTAGCCGAAGAGCGGGAAGGACTCGATGAAGGACCCGCGCCCCGCCATGATCTCCGCCCGCCCGCCGGAGAGCAGGTCGAGCGTGGCGAACTCCTGGAAGACGCGCACCGGGTCGTCCGAGCTGAGCACCGTGACGGCGCTGGTCAGGCGGATGCGCTTCGTCCGCATCGCCGCCGCGGCCAGCACCACGGCGGGCGACGAGACGACGTAGTCCGGACGGTGGTGCTCGCCCACGCCGAAGACGTCCAGCCCCACCTGGTCCGCCAGCTCGATCTCCTCCATCAGCTCGCGCAGCCGCTCGGCGGGGCTGATCGTCTCCCCCGTCGCCGGGTCGGGCGTGGCTTCCGCGAAGGTGTAGATGCCGAGTTCCACGATGCTTGTCCGGTCAGGCGGGGAGCGCGGCCGCTTCGGCCAGCAGCTGGTGCGAGCACGCCGCGCCGCGTAGCCGTGGCCTCTGCGTCTCGATGTGATGCGCGGTTGTCCCGGCAAGAAGAGGCCCCTCCGCCGGATCAGAGCGGAGGGGCCTTTTGGTCGGGACCGCGCATGCGCCGCTACCTGCGCGAGAGCACGCGGTTCAGGGTCGCGGCGGTGACCGGGCTGCGGTTGGGCGAGATCGCGCTCGCCGCGACGATCGGTAGGTCGAAGCTCCCGGAGCGTGCCTGGACCGTGTTGTCCCCGTTCTCGTCCTCCAGGAGCAGCGAAAAGGTGCCGCGCACCCGGTTGTCCCTGAGCTCGGTCAACTGGATGCTCCCCACATAGCCGAGGTACTGCGCGTCCGGCTCCTGGTCGTTCGGGTCGGTGAAGCCCACGGCGAAGTAGCCGCGGAGCGTGCAGTCCGCGAATTGGGTCGTGGGCGTGCAGGTCGTCGTGCCTTGCGCAGCGGGGGCCGACATGATGAAGACGTCGGTGCGGTTGGCCTGGACGTGGTCCGCGGCCAGGAGGAGGAGCTCGCGGTTCTCGATGACCGCCACGCCGAACTCGTTCTGGTCGGGGTCGTTCCGGTCGAACTCGCCGGACGCGGCGAACTGGCCGGAGCGGGCGCCGGAGTAGGTGAAGGAGAGATCGCCGCCCTGGTTCTCCTTCGATCCGGTCGAGTCGTTGTCGCAGGCGCCCAGCGCCAGGGCGAGCGCCGCGGTTCCGAGGAGGCGCTTGAGGGTCGGTGTGGTCATTCTGCTTTCCGCATCGAGGGTGGCGGGCCGGCGGGGCGGGGCGGGGGGCCCCGGAGATGGCCGCGCCGTGCGTGCGCAGCGGAATACACGAAGTCTCGCAAGCCCATCCCGAACGCGCCAGTCCCCCCACCACGCCGCGAGGTGCGTGGCCGCGCTGGCTCAAGGAGCTCGGAACTGCACGGCGACGACGCGTGCGGCCGCCCAGAGCGCGCCGAGCTCCTGGTCGGTGCAGCTTTCCCACCCCGCGGGTGGGGGCGCCAGGCGGCGCTTGGCGCCGTCGTGCTCGAACGCCAGCCAGCCGCCCTCCAGCCCTTCGGACAGCACCGGCGTCTGCGAGGCGATGCTGCGCCGGTCGCCCTTGCGCCGGTCCGTCCCCTGATAGCGCACCACGTCCTGCCCACGCCTCTCGCGCAGGCGGGCGAAGCCGGAGCGGCCCAGGGTGGGGATCACCTGCCACACCCGCCACAGCTCGCCGTCGGGGGCGATGAACTCGCGCAGCGCCATGCTGTTCCTCCTCGTGGACCGCCAGGTGCGTGCCGATGGAGCGCTTCCGCCTAAATTAGACACTCCCGCGTCCCGCGCAACGCCGAGGCCCAGGGGGGACTGGAGCGCCGGCTCCGGGAGGATGTTGGCCGGGGGATGGAGCGCCGCGCGGATTCGCGCCGGCGGAATGGGCGCCGGGGTCGGAGCGCGGGGGGCGAATCGCCCGGGACGAATC
>JAUJMI010000171.1:0-1589 GCA_030446945.1 Longimicrobium sp.
CACGTTCGCCGCGAACGTTGAGGAAGCGGCGGGAGCGCACCCAACCATTGAACAGCGGGGGAAGCAGAGCCGCTCGGAGTTGCGCTCGGTCAGTTCCGCACTATACACTGAGAGAATCGTCCGCGCGGGCTCCGATGGTGTCGTCGTTCGCAGCTTGCTCCCTGCATGGCATCATCGCCGTACCGCTTACTTATTCCCACCGGAGGTGTGCAATGCGACAGGTACTCACATCGGTCTTCGCGCTCTCGAGCGCCATCGCACTGGGCGGCTGTGCGGCCACTCGGAGTGCCCCGCCTTCCGCCGACGGCTCCGCGGCCCTCGCAGTCAGGGCCGCGGACGATCGCGCCCGCCTTTTGGGGTGCAGCAGCTACAACGGCAACCCACCCGTGTACCGGGACGAGGTCTATCTGTCTTACGTGGTGGATGCGCAGGGCCAGGTCGAGCCCTCCAGCGTCCGGGTGGAACTCGCGCCGGGCGTCCGTGGACCTGCTCAGCCATCGTCCGCGGCGGTAACCGCTGCCAAGCGCGCGGCTGTGAGTTGCTCCTACAAGCCGGCTCGTATTGACGGCCAGATCGTCCGGGCCAGGGTGCTGGAGCGGTTCACCTTCTAGGGTTGTCTTAAGGAACAGTTGTGGTGTATGCAACTGCATGGCACGCAGCGGCCTGACCGAAGCACAGTGGCGCGCGCTCGCGCCGCACCTGCCGCCCAACGCGAAGCGGGGGCAGGCCTGGAGTGATCACCGCAAGGTGATCAACGGCATCCTCTGGCGGCTACGCACCGGCGCCGGCTGGCGCGACATCCCCGCGCGCTACGGCCCGCACCAGACCTGCTATGACCGTTTCGTGCGCTGGAGACGCGACGGCACGTGGCTGCGCATTCTGCACGCCCTGCAGGCCGACGCCGACGCGCGCGGCGACCTGGACTGGGACGGGGCGGCGCTGGACGCGACGCACATCAAGGCCCACCGCGCCTCGGCGGGAGCTCGCAAGCTCCCCGCCCGCGCGGAAAAAAGGCGGTCCTGAGCGACGAGTGGATCGGCCACTCGCGCGGCGGACAGGACAACCAAGATCCACCTGTGCTGCGACGGCAAGATGCGGCCGCTGGGCATCGTGGTCACGGCCGGACAACGCAACGACGCGACGCAGATGGAGCCGGTCCTGGACGCGATCCGGGTGCCCCAGCCCCGCGGGCCGGCTCGCAAGCGTCCTCCCCGGCTGCGGGTGGACCGCGCGTATAGAGCGCGCAAGTACCGCAAGGCGCTGCGGCGGCGCAAGATCCAGTGCATCTGCCCAGAGCGGAAGGATGTCAAGAAGGCGCGGCTCGCGAGGGATGCGCGGGGCGGACGAGCGCCGGCCCTGGACGCCGAGGCATACAAGCGGCGCAACGTCGTGGAGCGCTGCTTCAACCGGCTCAAGGACTTCCGCGCCGTGGCCACTCGCTTCGACAAGCGTGGCTACAACTACTTGGCTGGCGTGCTCCTCGCCTCCATTGTGCTCTGGCTCTGACTTTCCGTCAGACACACCCTAGATCCTTCGGTCGCCGCAGAAGTGCGGAGCGGAACGCGGTTGTTGGAGGCGGCGGCTCTCTC
>JAUJMI010000171.1:1689-7415 GCA_030446945.1 Longimicrobium sp.
CGGTCGCCGCAGAAGTGCGGAGCGGAACGCGGTTGTTGGAGGCGGCGGCTCTCTCCGTTCCCCCCTGGCACGCCCGTTGCCCTCGCCCGGAGCCATGTCCATATCCCCCGAAGACCTGGGTTCTCTGTTCCGCACCCTTCTCGGGGGACGGAGGCTGGTGGTGGTGTCGAACCGCGAGCCGTACGAGCACAGCTGGTCGGACGAGGTGGGGGAGGTGGAGGTGGAAAGGCCCGCCGGGGGGCTGACCTCGGCGCTCGACCCCCTGATGCAGGCGCTGGGCGGCACCTGGGTGGCCTGGGGGAGCGGCGAGGCGGACGCCGAGGCCGTGGATGCCGACCACCGCGTGCGCGTGCCCCCCGAAGACCCGGGCTACACCCTGCGCCGCGTCTGGCTCACCCACCACGACGTACACCGCTACTATCTCGGGTTCAGCAACCAGTTCCTGTGGCCCATCTGCCACCTGCGGCCCGACCTCACCCGCGTCCGCTCGCGCTACTGGGAGCGCTACCGCCGCGTCAACCGCCGCTTCGCCGAGGCCGTGCTGCAGGAGGTGAGCGGCAGCGACGCCGTGGTCTGGTTCCAGGACTACCACCTGGCGCTCGCGCCCCTGCTGGTGAGAGCGCGCCGGCCGGGGCTGACGCTCGCCCACTTCTGGCACATCCCCTTTCCACCGTACGACGTCTTCCGCCTGGCCCCGCAGGCCGGCTTCCTCCTGCGCGGGATGCTGGCCAACGACCTGATGGGTTTCCACCTGGCCGGTTTCGCGGACAACTTCCTCCGCTGCGCCGCCGAGCTGGCCGGCGCCGCGGTGGACATGGAGGCGCGCACCGCCACGCTGGAGGGGCACACCTGCCACGTGGGCGCCTTTCCCATCTCCATAGACGTGGAGCAGTTTCGCGCGGCCGCCACCGCGCCGGACGCCGAGGCGGCGATGGAGCGGCTGTGGGCCCGCTACGCGCCCGGCGGCGGGATGCTGGGGGTGGGGGTGGACCGGATGGACTACTCCAAGGGGATCCCCGAGAAGCTCAAGGCGCTGGAGCTCCTCTGGGACCGCTACCCCGAGCTGCGCGGGCGCTTCACCTTCGTGCAGGTGGCCGTCCCCTCGCGCAGCGACATCGCGGCGTACGACGAGCTCAGCCAAAAGGTGGACCGGCAGGTGTGGCGGATCAACGAGCGCTTCGGCACCTCGGAGTGGCGCCCCGTGCACCTCCTCAAGCAGTCGCTCCCCACCGAGCGGCTGGCGGTGCTCTACCGCATGGCCAACGTTTGCGTCGTATCGTCGCTGCAGGATGGGATGAACCTGGTGGCCAAGGAGTTCGTCGCCAGCCAGACCGACGCGCGCGGGGTGCTCGTCCTCTCCCGCTTCGCCGGCGCGGCGGAGGAGATGGAGGGTGCGGTGCTCGTGAACCCGTTCGACCCCGAGACGTGCGCGCTCCAGATCCGCGACGCGCTCCTCCTTCCGCCCGACGAGCGCGAGCGCGCGATGCGGGGGATGCAGACGGGGATGGCTTCGATCTACGACTGGATGGAGTCGTATTTTGCCGCGTGGAGCGCGCACGCAGGGGAGGCGTCAGCCGAAGAGGGCAAAGGGGACGCCCCCGGCGCGTAGCTCCTCCGCCAGCCGCGCGACGTCGCCCGGCAGGGTGGCCAGCGCCAGGCTGCAGCGCGCCTGCGCGGCCGGCGGCGCGGGGATCACCTCCACCGGGATCCCCGCCTCCCCCGCCACCTCCTCGGCCCACAGCGCGTGGTGCGTGGTATCGAAGGTGAAGACCGCGGTTTCGTCATTCATCTGTTCCCTCCGCCACCCTGTATGGGTTGCGCGCGCCGGCGGAAACTGGCTACACTGACGGGCTCCTCGCAGAAACGACCCACCTGACCCAGCCGCACCCATGTCCAGCAACCGGTTCGCCCCGGCCAACGAGCAGATGGACGAGATCCGGCGCGACACGCTGGAGATCGTCCCCGAAGGCGAGCTGGCGCGCAAGGTGGAGCGTTCGGTGCGCCAGGGGAAGCCCATGGTGGTGAAGCAGGGCTTCGACCCCACCCGGCCGGACCTCCACGTGGGGCACGCTGTCTCATTACGCAAGCTTCGAACGTTTCAAGAGTTAGGGCACGACGTGGTGTTCGTGATGGGCGACTACACCGCCCTGATCGGCGACCCCACGGGGCGCAACGACCAGCGCCCGCCCCTCACGGAGGAAGAGGTCCGCGAGAACGGCCTCACCTACGCCGAGCAGGTGTACCGCGTGCTGGACCCCGAGCGGACGCGCATCGAGTACAACTCGTCGTGGCTCCGCCCGCTGCAGCTCAAGGATCTGCTGGAGCTGACCGCCAAGTACACCGTGGCGAGGATGCTGGAGCGCGACGACTTCAGCAAGCGCTTCCACGAGGGGCGGCCCATCTCGGTGGTGGAGTTCATGTACCCGCTGATGCAGGGGTACGACTCGGTGGTGCTGAAGGCCGACGTGGAGCTGGGCGGGTCGGACCAGAAGTTCAACCTGCTGGTGGCGCGCGACCTCCAGGAGCGGTACGGCCAGGAAGCGCAGGTGTGCCTCCTGATGCCGCTGCTGCGGGGAACGGACGGGGTCCACAAGATGTCGAAGAGCTACGACAACTACGTGGGGATCGCCGACGACCCGGACCAGCAGTACGGCCGCACCCTCTCCATTCCGGACGCGCTGCTGGAGGAGTGGTGGCGCCTGGCGGCGGGGCTCCCCTCCGCCGAGCTGGAGCGGGCGCTGGCGGGGGTGAAGGAGAACCCGTACACCTCCAAGCGGGCCCTCGCCGCCCGAGTGGTCGAGCTGTACCACGGCGCCGGGGCCGCGCGGGCCGCTTCCGACCGGTTCGACCAGGTTTTTCGGCGGCGCGAAGTGCCCGACGACATCCCCTTGCACGTTGTGGCCGCTGAGGAGCCCTCACTCGCCGTGCAGGACGGCCAGGCGGCACTGCACCGCCTGCTGGTGCGGGTGGGGCTCGCGTCCTCGAACGCGGATGCCCAGCGCCAAATCGAGCAGGGCGCGGTGCAGGTGGACGGCGAAAAGGTGAGCGCCCGCGATGCCCGCGTAGCAGCTAGGGGCGAGCAGGTGTTGCAGAAGGGGAAGCGCCACTTCGCCCGGGTGCGCTGGAGTTGACCACGGGCCGTGCGCAAGTTCAATTATGCGTTCGCTTTGCGCGATTCGGGGTAAACGTTTGTGTCGGATTCTGCGCGCGCGCCACGGAAATTGCAGGGGGGCAATTGACGGATATCTGATACGGCGCTAACGTAACAGTAATCTGTTAAATTGTGCAGGACTCCCGGCTGGGAACCCTATCGCGCTCGGCGTTGGCCATCTCGAATGTCCGCTCGAAGGGCTCCCCCCTCCAGCCGGGAGGCAGGTCGCGGTGCCGGGCGGTTTCGAAGGTCCCGTTCCCACTGACCGGGAGGTGTGCGCGCGGGGTCGGGCAGGTGAGTACACGGTCAGGCCGCCGGGACACTTGGGTCGGGCGGCCGCAGAGGTAAACGATCAGGAGGATACACATGGGTAAGCTTCGTACGCTTTGCGCGTCGCTGCTGCTCGCGCTGGTCACCCTTCCCTCCCTGGCGCAGGCCCAGGGACGCGGCGAGGTGACAGGGCAGGTGACGGCGGCGGAGAACGGCGCCGCGATCAGCGGTGCACAGGTACGCATCGGCGGGACTTCGCGGCAGACGGTGACGGACGCGGGTGGCCGCTACCGCATCACCGCAGTGGAGCCCGGTTCGTACACCCTCACCGTGAGCGTCATCGGCCGCTCGGCCGGCAGCCGGCCGATCACCGTCACGGCGGGCGGCACCACCACTCAGAACTTCTCGCTGGCGGCCTCGGCCGTGGCGCTCGAGGGCGTGGTGGTGAACGCGGTTACGGGACAGTCGGAGCGCCGCCGTGAGGCGGGGACGAACACCTCCAACATCTCGGTGGCCGACATCAACCGCGGCCCCATCACCAAGGTGGCGGACGTGCTGACGGGCCGTACCACGGGCGTTACGCTCCAGGGCGCGGCTGGCACCACCGGTACCTCACAGCGTATCCGCATCCGCGGCGCCAACTCGCTGTCGCTCACCAACGAGCCGCTCGTCTACATCGACGGTGTGCTCGCGAGCACCAGCAATCCAGGCGGCATCGGCCTGGGCGGCCAGCAGCCGACGCGCCTGAACGACATTAACCCCGAGGACATCGAGAACATCGAGGTCCTGAAGGGGCCGGCCGCTTCGGCGCTGTACGGCACCGCGGCCGCCAACGGCGTGCTGCTGATCACCACCCGCCGCGGCCGCGCCGGCCGCACGGTGTGGCGCGCGTACGGCGAGGCCGGCACGCTCGACGACGATACCCGCTACCCGCTGAACTTCGCCACGGTCCAGGGCACCACCGACCCGAACGCGACCATCTACAACCCCACGAACGGCGCCTTCGCCAGCGGGATCACGCTGTGCAGCAACGAGGCAGCCGCGCGCGGCGCGTGCAGGCAGGAGGCCACGTTCAGCTTCAACCAGTTCCGGGATCCGCGCACGACGCCGTTCAGCACCGGCAACCGCCGCAAGGGCGGCCTCAACGTCTCGGGCGGTACGGCCAACCTGACGTACTACCTGTCGGGCGACCGTGAGAACGAGACGGGCGTGATCGACTACAACACCCTGAGCCGCACCAGCCTGCGCGCGAACCTCAACGCGCAACTCCGTCCCAACCTGACGACGCAGGTCAACGCGGGCTACATCCGCAGCGACCTGACGCAGCCCCAGGGCGACAACAACATCTTCAGCCCCCTGATTAACGGCCTGCTTGGGCCGGCGCAGTTCATTCCGGGGATGGAGAGCGAGACCCTGGGCCGGGTCGCGAACTGCCCCACCCCGACCTGCGCAGGCCGCCGCATCGGCAGCGCCTTCGGGTACAACAACTTCGACCAGCGCTCCGTCGTCGCCGACCAGTCGGTGGACCGCTTCGTGGTGGGTGCCAACGCCAACTTCCGCCCGTTCAACTGGCTGTCGCTGAACGGGAACACGGGGCTGGACTTCTACTCCCGCTTCGACCAGCAGACGGTGGACCCGAACAACCTTCCGCTGGCCCAGAGCTACCTGCTCGGCTTCCGTGACGCGCGGCGCGCGAACAACTACCAGTACACGGCGAACGGCACCGCTGTGGGTACCTTCGACGTGTCGAACTCGGTGACGGCCACCACCACGGCCGGCGTCAGCTACCAGCAGCAGCGTTTCGGCAACGTGACCTGCTTCGGCGTGGGCATCCTGGTGGGCACCGATTCCTGCGGCGGCACCACGGCGCAGTTCGCGGTGAACGAGGAAGACAACGACAACAAGATCTTCGGCGTCTTCGGCCGCCAGGAGCTTGCCCTCAACGACCGCCTGTTCATCGCCGCAAGCCTGCGCGGCGACCGGAACTCCGGCCTGGTGAACGACTTCATCGTGTACCCGTCGGCCAGCGCGTCGTGGGTGATCAGCGACGAGCCGTTCTTCCCGGAGCTCGGCTTCCTGAGCAACATGCGGCTCCGCACCGCCGTCGGCCGCAGCGGCCTGCGCCCGGGCTTCGGCGACGCCGAGACGTTCGCGCGCGCCGTGCCGGTCGAGCTCGGCTCGACCAACCAGATCGCCGCGGTGCCGTCTTCCACCGGCAACCCGAACCTGAAGCCGGAGATCACCACCGAGTACGAGGCCGGCGCGGACCTGGGCTTCTTCAACGACCGCCTGTCCGCCGACTTCA
>JAUJMI010000172.1 GCA_030446945.1 Longimicrobium sp.
GCGCTCTCCGGGGGGACGACGCCGCGCGCGGCGTACGCCATGCTCGCGGAGGAGCCGCTGCGGTCCAGCATCCCGTGGGAGCAGGTGCACCTGTTCTGGGGGGACGAGCGGTGCGTGCCGCCGGGGCACGTGCGCAGCAACTTCCGGATGGCGAACGAGGCGTTCGTGTCGCGCGTCCCCATCCCGCCCGTCAACGTGCACCGCATGCGCGGCGAGATTCCGCCCGAGCGCGCGGCGGAGGAGTACGCGCTGGAGCTGGCGGCGGACTTCGGCGAGGGGATTCCACGCTTCGACCTGGTGCACCTCGGGCTCGGCAGCGACGGGCACACCTGCTCCCTCTTTCCCTTCGATCCGCTGCTGCTGGAGCGCGGGCGCACCGTCGCGGCGGCGCTGTACAGGCCGCTGGGCGAACCGCGAATCACCCTGACCTTCCCCGTGGTCAACGCGGCGGCGCACCTGGAGATGCTGGTGCCGGGCGGGGACAAGGCGGAGGTGGTGAAAAAGGTGCTGGAGGGGCCGCGCGACCCCGTCCGCATCCCGGCGCAGGGGGTGAGGCCGGCGAGCGGCGACATGGTGTGGCTGCTGGACAGGGCCGCGGCGGCGCGCCTTTCGTCACACGGTGAGGACGCAGGGGAATAGAAGGGCGCGCGGCGGCACGGGCTTCGCAGCACGGAACGGACTTCGAGCCACAAGGCGGGCACGCTTTTCACCCCGCGCCCGCGCACGCCAGAGACCGGAGCACGATGGCCCAGGCAACACTCCAGCACGACGTACGACTGATCGTCCAGGGCGAGCACGCCGACCCGTTTCGCGTGCTCGGCATGCACAGGGTTTCCGTGGGGCGGGAGATCCGCCTCGCGGTGCGCGCCTTCATCCCCGGCGCGCGCGAGGTGGCGCTCCTCGGCACCGGGATCGTTTCGCCGCGCACGCTGGACCGCGTGAACGAGGCAGGGTTCTTCGAGGCGGTCCTCCCGCGCGGCACCGAGCCCTTCACCTACCAGCTGCGCGTGACGTGGGAAGACGGGTCGGTGGGCGAGTTCGCGGACGCGTACTCCTTCAAGTCCACCGTGGCCGAGTTCGACCTGTACCTGATCGGCGAGGGGACGCACCTGCGCCTGTACGACGTGCTCGGCGCGCACCCGGACGAGATCGACGGCGTCCAGGGCGCGCGCTTCGCCGTATGGGCGCCCGCCGCGCAGCGCGTGAGCGTGGTGGGCGACTTCAACCTGTGGGACGGCCGGCGCCACACCATGCGCCGCCACCCCGGCGTGGGCGTCTGGGAGATGTTCATCCCCGGCGTACCCACCGGCACCGCGTACAAGTACGAGATCCGCGGGCCGAACGGCGAGATCTTCCTCAAGGCCGATCCCGTGGCCTTCGCGGCCGAGCACAACCCGGACACCGCGTCCGTGGTAGCCGACCTGCGCGGCTACGCGTGGACGGACGCGGAGTGGATGGAGAAGCGGCGCGACGACCCGGGCAAGGACCGCCCCATGGCCGTCTACGAGGTGCACCTGGGGAGCTGGAAGCGCGTCCCCGGGGAGGAGAACCGCCCGCTCACCTACCGCGAGCTGGCCCAGCAGCTGGCGGACTACGTGTGCGACATGGGCTTCACGCACGTGGAGCTCCTTCCCGTGATGGAGCACCCGTACGACCCGTCCTGGGGGTACCAGGTGACGGGGTACTTCGCGCCCACGTCGCGCTTCGGGCCGCCCGAGGACTTCAAGCACCTGGTGGACCACCTGCACAGCCGCGGGATCGGGGTGATCCTGGACTGGGTGCCCGCGCACTTCCCCAAGGACGCCTTCGCGCTGCGCCGCTTCGACGGCACGGCGCTGTACGAGCACGAAGACCCGCGCCAGGGCGAGCACCCGGACTGGGGGACGATGGTCTTCAACTTCGGGCGCAACGAGGTCCGCAACTTCCTCCTTTCCAACGCGCTCTTCTGGATGGAGGAGTACCACGCGGACGGGCTACGGGTGGACGCGGTCGCCTCCATGCTCTACCTGGACTACAGCCGCGAGCCGGGGCAGTGGGTCCCTAACCGCTACGGCGGGCGCGAGAACCTGGAGGCGATCGACTTCCTGCAGCAGCTCAACGCCACGGTGCGCGACCGCTTCCCCGGCGTGCTCATGATCGCCGAGGAGTCGACGGCGTGGCCGGGGGTCACGCAGGCGCCGCACCTGGGCGGGCTGGGCTTCCACATGAAGTGGAACATGGGGTGGATGAACGACTTCCTCCGCTTCGTGGAGGAGGACCCCGTCTACCGGAAGTACCACTTCAACCTGATCACCTTCTCGCTGATGTACGCCTTCAGCGAGCGCTTCGTGCTCCCCTTCTCGCACGACGAGGTGGTGCACCTCAAGGGCTCGTTGATCGGCAAGATGCCGGGCGACCCCTGGCAGAAGGCGGCCAACCTGCGCATGGCGCTCGGCGTCATGTGGGCGCACCCGGGGAAGAAGCTCCTCTTCATGGGGGGCGAGTTCGGGCAGTGGAGCGAGTGGAGCGAGGGGCGGTCGCTGGACTGGCACCTCCTGGACAACCCGCTGAACGGGGGCGTCCACCGCTTCATGCGCGACCTGAACGCGCTCTATGCACGCGAGAGCGCGTTCTGGGACTCGGACTGCACGCACGAGGGCTTCCAGTGGATCGACTTCCACGACGTGGAGCAGACGGTGCTCTCCTTCATGCGGCGCAGCACGGCCACTGGCGAAGAGCTCGTCTTCACGTGCAACTTCACCCCCATCCCGCGGCCGGACTACCGGATCGGCGTACCGCGCCCGGGGCTGTACCGCGAGCTGCTGAACAGCGACGCGGTCGCGTACGGCGGAAGCAACCTGGGGAACGCCGGGGCCGTGTACACCGAGCCGGTGCCCGAGCACGGGCGGCCGGACTCGCTGCGGCTGATGCTTCCGCCGCTTTCCATCCTGGTCCTCAAGAGGGACGAGGAGCAGTAGCCCACGGCCGGCGCGCCGGCCACCACCGAGAACCACGAGCCAACGTCCATGGCGAAGACCGACAAGACCCGGGCGAAGGGCGCCAAAGCCGACCCCGGCACCGGCCCGGCCGGGGATGCGAAGACCCCGGCCAAGCGCACCGGCCGCTCCACCACCACCGCCAGGGGCGAGACGAGCACCGCGGCGCGCAAGGGCGCCACCCGCACCACGCGCACGGCCAAGGAAGAGGGCGGCGCCGTCCCCGGCGGCACCGAGGGGGGGACCACCTCCACCCGCACCGTGCGCGCATCCGGCCCGCGCGCCGGCGTCAGCGCGGCGCAGGCGGCGGGGAACGCCCCGCGCTCCGACACGAGCCCGCGCGGCGGCAACCGCCAGGACGCGGTGCGCCGCCAGGCCAACCTGCGCGCCGACCTGCGCGAGTTCGCCAGCGCGCGCCCCAGGGGGTGGAACCACCACGAGTGGCTCGGTCTGCTGGACGAGCTGCGCGGCCGCGGCCACGACGTCTCCGACGCCTCCGCCGTCGGGCTGTCGCTGGAGCGTGAGCGCCTGGCCGTGCACCTGGAGCAGATCCCGGGGATGGGTCCGCGCCGCGTGGAGTCGCTGGTCGGCCGCTACCACACCCTCTACTCCTTGCGCCAGGCCGACGCCGCCGAACTGGCCGAGCTGCCGGGGATGAACCGGGCCCTCGCCGAGCGGGTGCATCAGCAGTTCGCCTGAGACTTCTCCGCTCGTCCACGTTGCCGCCCCCTTCCCGCTCCGCCGGGGAGGGGGGCGTCTTCATGCATCTACAGCGTCTCACACAGAGAACCGCGGGGGGGAACAACGAGGCCCAGAGAGAACCGCTTTCCGTTGTTCTTGCCGTCCTCCTCCTGCGACTCTGCGTGAGGCGTTTTTCCTTTGGCGCACAAGCTTTGCACCAGGACGGCTCGCATTATGCGTTGGCGGGTCTGGCGCGCTGCGCCCGGCGCGCGGCGGAGGCCGTTCCCGGCTCCGCCCTGTACCCGCTCCATCCCTTACCTTGCGAGGCCGCCCGTGTCGCAGCAACTTCTCTCCATGCATCCGACACAGCGCTCGGCTTCGTACCTCCCTGCAGACGACTCCGGTCCCGACGACGGCGCGCTGGTCCGGCGCATGGCCGCCGGCGACGAGAGCGCCCTCGGTCTCCTCTACGACCGCTGGTCTCCCCTGCTGCACTCGGTGGCGCGCCGCATCGTGGCCGATCCCGACGACGCCGAAGAGGTGCTGGAGGAGGCGTTCTGGCAGGCGTGGCGTCAGGCGGGCCGCTACGAAGAAGGGCGCGGCGGCGTCTCCACCTGGCTCACCAGGATCGTGCGCAGCCGCGCGCTGGACCGGGTGCGGGCGCGCGGCCGGCTTCGCGAGGAGCGGTGGGAGAACGTCCCCGAGCCGATCGCGGGCGATGCGGACGGGGCCGTCGCGCCGGACGCCGCGGCGGAGCAGGACGAGCAGCGGCGGATGATCGCCGCGGCGGTGGCGCAGCTGCCGCCCGAGCAGCGTGAGACGGTGGAGCTGGCCTACTTTCGCGGGCTGAGCCAGTCGGAGATCGCGGAGAAGCTGGGCCAGCCGCTGGGGACGGTGAAGACGCGCGCGCGCCTGGCGCTGCAGAAGCTGAGGGAATCGCTGGCGGTTTTCCGGGAGGAGGGTGGATGAGTCTCTACACAGAGCACGAAAACGTGCAGGCGGCGCTCGCCGTGGAGGCTCTCGACGCCCTCGACGGTGAGGAGCGGGACGCCCTCCAGGCGCACCTTGCCGGCTGCGCCGAGTGCCGGGCCGAACTGGAGTCGCTGCGAGAGGCCGCGTCGATGCTGGCGCACACCGCCCCGCATATCCGGCTGGAGCCCGCCCGCTCGGCCCGCCTCCGCGCCCGCCTCCTCGCCCGCGCCGCCGCCGACGTGCGGGGCGGGGTAGCCGCCGCGCCCGTGACCGCCGCGCCGGAGACGCGCGTGATTCCGATCGCCTCGCGACGGCGCTCGGCCCTGCCGGCGTGGCTCGCGGCGGCGGCCTCGGTGCTGATCGCCATCGGGCTGGGCGCGTACGCCCTCTCGCTGCGCGGGCGGGTCAGTTCGCTGGAGCAGCAGACCGCCGCCCTCGCCCGCGACCGCGGCCGGCTGGAGTCCACGCTGGCCGAGCGCGAGGCGACGCTGGCCGCGCTGGCCGGGCCGGAGGTGCGGGTGATCAGCCTGGCGTCCACGCAGCAGCGGGCGCCCTCGGGCCGCATGTTCTGGAACCCGGCACGGCGGCGCTACACCTTTTTCGCGTACAACCTTCCGCAGGTGAATCCGGGCCGCGAGTATCAACTCTGGCTGATCACCCCCGGCGGCCCCGTTGCCGCCCCCACCTTCCGTCCCGGCCGCGACGGCGTGGCCAGTGTGGAGGGCGCCTACGACCTCCCGAACGAACAGATCCGCGCCATTGCCGTCACGGAGGAGCCCGCCGGCGGCGTGCCCCAGCCGACCGGCGAGGTGCTGATCGTGGGGAACGCTGCGGAGTAGGGGCGGCCCTCACCCCCGTCTCGTTACACTCGACTGCCCCCTCTCCCGATAACAGGAGAGGGCTGCGCCCTCGCCGGTATCGAGAGGGGGGCTCGAAAATGCGCCCCTGTCACGGCATCCGTGGTAGGGGCGCGATTCATCGCGGCCGCCCTTCCCCCCATCCACCCCGCCCCTCCGCACCCAAACTCGTAGGGGCCGCTCGACGCAGACTCCACGTCGCTGCCGTGCCCTCCCCCGCTCCGACTCGTGCAACAGCACGGCAATACATGCCGAACGCGCCTCCCCCGGGTAGTTATCGGGGGAGGGGCAGCGAGGCGACGAGCGGGGAGGGGGCCCGCTCACATCCGCTTGTACGACGGCCCGCTGCCGCCCTCGCGCGGGGTCCAGCGGGGTCCGATGACGTCGGTGGCCTTGCAGTCGATGCAGTTGGGGGCGTTCACCACCAGCCGGTCGCCCTGGCGCTCGTACACGTTGGCGGGGCAGAGGTGCGCGTACATGTCCGCGACTTCCGCCGGGATGTCCTGGCCCACGACCAGGTGCGACGGGATGTCATCGCGGGTGCCGTTGCCTGACTTGAAGACCGCGTCCACCTTGCTGAACGTCAGCACCCTGTCCGGCACGAACGGCGTCTCCGGCGTGACCTCCTTCTCGCGCTCGGCATCCGGCTCCATGGGGATGCGGCCGGAGGGGATGCGCCCTCCCGTGACGGTGGCGAGCCCCGCCTTGATTCCACCCACGACGAAGCCGTCCTTGAAGCCCAGACGCATGTTGCGCGTCTTGTGCAGGTCGTCGCGGATGTAGCTGCCGTCCACCAGCTTGTCGTACGCGCCCAGCGACGCGCCCGAGACGTCGCCCTGCTTCAGCGACTCGAAGATGGTGCGCGCGGCGTAGATCCCCGACTGCATGGCGTAGTGGATCCCCTTGAGCGACGCCACGTCCACGAAGCCCACCGTGTCGCCCACCATCAGCAGCCCGTCGCCGTAGCGGCGCTGCGGCAGCGCGTACAGGCCGCCTTCGGGGATCGTCTTGGCGCCCCACTCCACCATCTCGCCCCCATCCAGGTACTTGCGGAAGAAGGGGTGCAGCTTCATCCGCTGCAGGAGGTGGTGCACGTCCAGCGTGGTCTGGCGGTAGTCGAGGCCCACCACGAGGCCGATCGCCACGACGTTGGGCTCGATCGGGTATATGAAGCTCCCGCCGAACGCGTCGCGCGGCAGGGGCCAGCCCAGCGTGTGCACCACGCGATCGAGCGGCACCTTGGTCTCCCACAGCTCCTTGACGCCCAGCGCGTAGATCTGCGGGTTCTCGGAGGTGATCCCCTGCCACTGCCGGTACGCCTGCCCCAGCGGCCCGCGCGTCCCCTCGGCGAGCACGGTGACGCGGGCGGTGAGGTCGGTGGGGGGCTCGTGGGTGCTGCCCGGCGTTCCGTCGCGCTTGAGGCCTGAGGGGGTCGTGCGCACGCCGACCACCTTTTGCCCGTCCACCAGGAGCGAGTCCACGGGGAAGCCGGGGAGGACGTTGACGCCCAGCTCCTCCGCCTTGCCGCCCAGCCACTGCACCATCTCGCAGATGGAGCCCACGAAGTTCCCCCGGTTGTGCATGGGGGGCGGCGTGGGGAGGCGGATCTGCCCCGTCTCGGTGAGGAAGAGCACCGATTCCGAGTCCACCCGCGAGCGGAAGGGGAAGTCCTCCTCCTTGAGGTCGGGGAAGAGCTCGCGAAAGGCGCGCGGGTTGACGACGGCGCCGCTCAAGCAGTGCTCGCCCAGCGCGGGGGCCTTGTCCAGGATGGCGATGTTCACCTCGCCCAGGGTGCCGCCGTTCCCGGCATCTTTCTGGACGAGGCGGGCCAGCTCGATGGCGGTGGCGAGCCCGGCGGGCCCGGCGCCCACGATCACCACGTCCATCTCCAGCGCCTCGGCGTCGGGCGCCTCGGCCAGGAT